>WLFB01000172.1 GCA_009703975.1 Actinomycetota bacterium
AATCGGCTGCGCTGACAGATGCACAAATAGTCACGGTTTGCAGAGTGGCTGTTGCAAGTGGTGCAAATTTTGTTAAAACTTCAACTGGGTTTCATAAATCAGGCGGAGCAACCGTTGAAGCAGTGAAGCTAATGAGAGCAACTGTTGGTGAAGCTATTGGTGTTAAAGCCAGTGGAGGAATTCGCACTCGCAAAATGGCGCTAGAAATGATTAGTGCTGGCGCTACTCGTCTCGGAACGTCGGCAACTCAAACGATCCTCGCTGAATAGTTTTAGTTTGAGAAACCACGCATCGGCAACGAAGTGCGTTGAAGCCAATTATCACTCGGATAGTTTGTCGTGCCGTCAATTGCATGAAGTGTGTAGGCATGTCGCGGTTTGTCACTTGTATTTGGTCCCGAGCGATGCGGCAGAGTTCCGTTAAGTAAAACAAGAGTGCCCCGCGCTGCTTCAAGTGGGACCAGACCTTCAGTTGGGTACGGAGTTGAATCAAAAACTTCGTTATATGTTGATTTTCGATCTGCAGTTAGTCGGTTGCGATATTTAACAGGTAGACGATGACCACCAGGAAGCGCCCACATGCAACCGTTTTGTGTTGTCGCGTCGTCAATTGCGAACCAGAAACCGATTACTGATTGTGGGTCAGTCCACAAATACGTGTGGTCAACATGGCTCGTGACCTCGCCACCGATGCGCGGTTGTTTGAATATGTACATAGATTGCAACAATTTTTCTTGCTTCATGCCGATTGACCGTGCAACTGCAGCGAGGCGACTTGAATGACTGAAGTCATCGAATACTGGGTCAAGATCGTGCATCGCATGACCAAGTTTGTTCAGACACAAGTGTGCATCTTGACGAAGCTCTCCGCGTTCATTGAACGCATCTTTTTCAAAGAAGCATCGAATTTTGTCGCCACTCGTTAAAAAGTAATCATCTGAGGCGTGAACTGCAGTGCCGTCGGCAGTGAACACAGTTGCTTGTTCTGGTGATGGACAATATTTTTCTGCAAGAACCATGGCTTGATCGCGAAGATTTAAGCAAGCTTGGTCATCAACAAAGTTTGGCAGAACCAAGTAACCGTTTTGATCAAAGAATTCTATTTGTTCTGCCGTTAGGCCTTCTTGTGTCTTCACGTTGTTGAATCGCCAGGGTTTACAAATACAGATTCTTCAGGAAACGCAACCGGCAGCATTTCGCTGAGTTTTCGTGGCACACCGTTGACTTCTAGCAACATGTTTGCACCACCATGCTCCCACAACAACTGTCGACATCGTCCGCATGGTGTGACTGGTTCGCCATTTCCGACGGTGCACACTGCAACGAGTCGTCCACCACCTGATTTGATTAATTCGCTGACCAAACCACATTCGGCACAAAGCGTTAACCCATACGACGCATTTTCGACATTGCAACCGGTGATTATTCTTCCGTCGTCAACAAGTGCAGCCGCACCAACATGAAATTTCGAATATGGCACGTAAGCATTTTTGGCAACTGCTAATGCGGTTGTCCGCAGAAGCTTCCAGTCAATTTGAGTATCCATGTCTAAACAACAGTAGTGCGAATCAATCGTTTAGTTATTGTTGACGCTTGCCAGCACCTGTTTGCCGAGTGCTTTGACCGCACTTACTGCTGCGTTGTGATCAATTGTTAAACATTTGCGATCGCGCACAACTGTCTTGCCGTCAACTAGGACATGGAGTACATCGGCACGAGTAACTGATGTCGCAATAGTCGTGTGCGGATTGAAGTTGGGTGTCAGCGACGGCGAATCTGCATCAAGCACGATCAAGTCTGCTCGTTTGCCAACTTCAAGTGAACCGATCAAATGATCTAACTGCAACGCCTTTGCACCATTTATTGTTGCCATCCGCACGATGTCGAGCGCTGGCAATACAGCAGCATTTTTAGCAATAGTTTTTTGCATATAACCAGCCAGACGAATTGCAATCCATAGGTCAAGATCGTTGCCTGACGCTGGGCCGTCGGTTCCGAGCGCAATATTTACGCCAGCTTTTTGCAGATCCAAAATTCGAGCGATGCCACTTGCGAGTTTGAAGTTTGATGCAGGGCAGTGAACAACCGTTGCCGAGTTGCTCGCGATGAGTTTGATGTCGTCGTCATTTAGATGTACTCCGTGCGCAAGAACGCTTCGACGCAACAAATTTGTATCTGCAAGAACTTGAATTGGTGTTCGACCACCATGACGCTTAGCAACTAGGTGCATCTCGCCAACAGTTTCAGCCGCGTGCACATGAATACGTGCCTCATATTTTGCCGCCAATGCAGCGAGAGTGTTCAAGTGATCTTCGCCGAGTAAATATGTGCTGTGCGGAGCAACCCAACCAGTTGAGCCAAGTTCGTCACGCGGGGCTTCAAGCCATTTTGTAGCCCATGCGAGACGCTCATCAAATGGCAGCGGCTCTGGTCCATCTGATTCTAAAAAGTTTGGACCAGTTTGAATTCGTATGCCGCTCGATTTAGCAACTTCTAGTGCCGCATCTGGCAAATAATACATGTCGAGCGAAGTCGTAATGCCACCGAGTAAAGATTCAAGTGCTGCAAGTTCTGTGGCCGCATGTACTGCGTTGTAGTTAAGAACTTTAATTTCGGCAGGCATCAAGCGAGCAAGAAAATCTTCGAGACTCATGTCGTCGCCAAGCCCACGGAAGAGAGTCATGCCTAGATGAGCGTGAGTATTAATCAAACCTGGCATCACGATCGCGCCGTGAGCATCTATAACTTCAGCAGCCGTGTGCTCTAATTTTCCACTCGCAATTTCCCGAATTGCACCGTCTGCGCCAACGACTAGTGAACCGTTATCAATTACTGAGCCTTTTTTATCGACAGTAACTATTTGTGCGTTGATAACTGCGATTCGGTCTTGATTTGTGTTTCGGTCGCTCATGATTTTTGGCTTTCAATGTCGATTTGTTTGAGGATGTTTGCTAGCAAACCGCCAACTCGAGTCGCTGATGCTTTGCCTATTGCTAGTACTTCTTCACCAGATAATTTTTCACCAGAAATACCGGCTGCAAGATTTGTTGCAAGTGATAACGCAAGAACTTCCATGCCCATATGCCGAGCAGCGATTGTCTCCATCACAGTTGACATGCCGACCAGATCGGCACCCCAAATGCGCGCGGCGCGAATTTCTGCAGGTGTTTCAAAATGCGGACCATGGAAACCCATATAGACACCCTCATGCAAAGTTGAATCAACTTGATGCGCAATTTTTCGTAATCGCAAACTATATGCATCAGTTAAATCAACAAATCGTCCATGCAATGGTGCTGGCGCATCGGCGCCTGTCAATGGTGAAAAACCTGTCAGATTGATGTGGTCTGAAATTAGAGCGGTTGCACCAACGCCCCAATCTTGGCGTAAACATCCCGCAGCGTTGGTTAACACGAGTGTCTTGCAACCAGCAAACGCTGCGGTTCGCACTGCGTGCACTACCGAATTAACTCCGTGACCTTCATAAAGATGCGTTCGACCAGTGAGCAATAACACCTTGGATTTACCGACCAAAACACTTTTCAAAGATCCGCCATGGCCAATGGCCGAAGGCTTGGTAAAACCAGGAATTTCGGTTACAGATATTTCATTCGTTGCTTCAAGTACAGATGCTGCGTGTGCCCAACCAGAACCTAAAACGGCAAGAATGTCGTGTTTTGAACCGAACTTATCAACAACAAAATCTGCGGCAACTTTGGCTAATTCGTAGGGATTAGTTTCAGTCGCAGAATTCATGACTAAATGCTATGCCGATCTTTTAACTTTGACTTATTTTAGAGTGCCTTCAAGTTCGTACAACACGATGGTGCTTGATTTTGCGACCCACAAACCAGCACCTGCCTGCTTGAAATATTTTTTAAGTTCGTTGCAGTACCAAATACCGGTACGTGAATAAATCTCAAAATCAGTTACATCGCGATCAACAGTATTTCTTAAGTCGCTCTTCGTCGGTACCTCAAAAAATAAAACA
>WLFB01000173.1 GCA_009703975.1 Actinomycetota bacterium
ATTGAAGCAATCGTTACTCCGGCTGCAATTGACAGCAACTGCTTAACACCAAAATTTTTAAGCGTCAAGCAAATTTCAGCAACATCATTTGGTTTCACCGCGACAATAAGTGAATCGCAATTCAGTATTTGCTCAGAAATAACTGACTCTGGAAATTCTTTGCTTAAGATCGCTCGGCGATCAGAACTTTTTTCAACTATCACCAATTCGCTAGGTAGTAAAAATCTTTCGGCAACTAATCCACGAGCGAGAGCGGCACCCATGTTGCCCCCGCCAACTATGACTAACGACGGGCTACTCATCACTAGATCACCCGGCACAGATTAATTAGCCTAGTTAGACACACTCGAACCACCTAACGGCTTCCCCGACCGCTCGGCAGTTCGAGTGCTACTAAGTTGTGTACGCATGGCTTTTGCTTTGGCAAAGCCAATTTCGAGGAGACTCCAAAACAGTTGTTCAACCACTGAATAAAGGGTGCCAATCACACGATCTAGCTCTCTTTCGACAAGCGCAGTAAGCACTAGTTCGCCGCGCAAAAATATCGCATCTTCAACTCCGATTGAAAAATGAGCTCCGACTAGTTTCTCATTTCGGCGCAAAATCGTCTCGTATAAAAGCTCGGCGTTTTGTTCAGGCGCAGGCATCACGTAAGTCTCGTATCGCAAAGTTCTCTGACCAAGTGTCAACCAAATTGTCGTGAAATCTTTTTCTTCCCCGCGCATTCTGATGAACCATCTGATTTCGTCGCCCTCTGCGCGGTCAACTGCTTCAATATTCGTGTGACTCGCTCGGATTCGTCCTAACCATTCGTCAATTTGCCGCTCAACACGGGCAATCGCCGCATCGTCGAATAAATCGCTCACGAGGTTATAAGCAAGCGACCAGTTGGCGCGCCTGAAGAGCGTTGTAAACACCAATGACACTGGAAGCCGTCGAAGCCCACGAATAATTTTTTGCTCTGTGGGCAGCGTGGGTACCCATTGAAAGACTCAAAATTGGATCATCCAGCAAACGGCGCGTGTAGCCAGCAAAGGTTTCTACGTCACGATTTTTAACTACATAGCCAGTTTTTTCGTGCACTACAAGATTTAAAAGTCCGCCAACAGCACTTGCGACAACTGGGACACCACATGCCGCAGCTTCAAGCGCCACCAGACCAAAACTTTCACTTCGTGACGGCACCAGAACAACATCTGCTGCACGGTAATAAGTAGACAACAAATGATGCGGTTGTGGTTCAACAAAATGCACTCGACCCGTTAGTCCAAGATCAATTATCAGCCGTTGAACATGACTGGTCTCACTTGAACCAAATGTTCCACTTGCTCCACCGACGACCATTAGCTCTGCGTCACTGCGCCTAAGCGCTGCCAATGTCTGCACTGCAACGTCAACACCCTTGAGTGGTTGTATTCGTCCGACGAACAAAAGCAATGGCTTGTCGCCCCAACCGAGTGCATGACGAGCACCGCGACGATCACCCGGCGAGAAAAATGCAGTGTCGACACCAGGTGACGCAACTGTGACTGCGCCTGGCGACTTGCCGTAAAGTGAGCGAAACTGACTTAACTCTTCTGGGCAACTTACACAGATCGCGTCGGCGCATCCGATGATCTCTAATTCGGCGCGCTCACGCACGACCGACTCGGTGTCTCCACCAAGAGATTTAACTCGTGCCAAAGTATGAAAAGTAGTGACTAGCGGCAATCCAAGTTGATGCTTAAGGCGATGTCCGACTAAACCAGACAACCAATAATTGGCATGAAGCACATCGGTGCCACCTTTAAGTTCAATATCTCGAGCCACTGCTTGCGTGAATTCGTCAACAACATTAAGTAGCTCGTCTTTTGACAGATCAAACTTTCCGGCTTTGATGTGTACAACTTTGTGATTTGGCTCGACATCAATAACTTCTGGCAGTCCTTCGCGCCATGCACGTGTATACGTCGTGCATTGCAAACCAGTTTGAGCCATTGCCGAAACAAGTTCGCGAACATAAACGTTCATTCCACCACCATCGCCAACACCTGGCTGAGCCAAGGGCGACGTATGCATTGAAATTATCGCGACGCGCTTCATCGAAACATAAAACCTATCGTTTTAGTCGGGATTTGCCTCTGCCGTATTAATCTGCAAGAAGTGAGTCGACATTGACGCCGTCGTCTTTATAGCGCTTCACTAGTTGCGTTGTCAACGCATCAATCGATGCGAAAAGTGCTTTTCGCTCAATTGATTGTGAAACTTCAAAACGTGAAAGTTGTTGAACAACATTTTCAAGTGACTGGTCATCAAGAGTTCGTAGCTCACCAAAACTAATTTCTTGACAAAGTGTCTCAAGTTCAACGAATAACGGGTGTTCAGCAGAAATATTTGTCTCGCGCGGTGGACGCGATGATCCGCCGCCGTGTTCTTGACCGAAAACATTTGCAATGTCCGAAACGCTGATACCAGAAGCTGGCGTGCCGTCTACGCGACGACGTTGCTCGTCGCGCGCTAAATCACATCGTCCCTGAGCCATGCGGCGAACGAACGAAATTACATCCTCTTGCGATTGCAATGCTGCGCGAGCAACTCGAATTTCGGCAGTTGACATCGATTCTGTATTCAAAATATCTGTCACAAACACCCTCCAGAAACTGGTGGCAAAACTGCCACTTCATCAGCATCGCCAACTACGGCAGCACCAATTGCTTCTTCGCCATTCAGCCACACACGACAAGTACCGAGCACTTTTGCAAAGTCGCTACCGAATTCGAGAACCGCGGTGCTCAAAACTTCGTCAACAGTCGACCCTTGAATTTCTCGGCTCGCGGTGCCCGCAGCCTGTCGCGCAGATGCAAAAAGTAGCAAATGTGCCATGTCTTAAGCGTACTCAAGCCACTACCCTGCGTTGAGTGTCTGTACGAGGTGAGTCAAGTTTGAAAACAAGATTGCTTGTTTTGCGACATGGACAATCAGAATGGAATGCCCTTGGTCGATGGCAAGGTCAAGCCGACATCGCATTAACGACCGAAGGTATTGACCAAGCGCGTCAGGCTGCAAAAAAAATTGGCAAGTTTGATTTGATTGCCGCAAGTTCTTTGCAACGTGCTCGACATACAGCTGAAATAATCGCCGAGAACCATGGTGTTAACGATCTCATCATTGATGATCGTCTGAAGGAATCTTTTATCGGGCCATGGGAAGGATTGACATACGACGAGATTGAGTCTGGTTGGCCAGGTTATTTAAATTCCGGAAAGCAACCAAAAGATTTTGAACCAAACCAAAATGTTCTGCAGCGAATGACCGCAGCATTCATCGACATCGCTGATAAGTGTCGCGGTGGTCAAGCTCTCGTAATCAGTCACAGTGGTGTTATCCGCACAATTCGCCGCGAACTCAAAGTCACCGATACAAAACTTGACAATCTTGGAGGCTGTTGGTTTGATGTCCTACCAGACGGTCAAATATCTGCAGGGCGAATCATCAACGTGATTAGCCAAACCCACTCGAGCGAATCGCTTTAAAGTAACACTGTGCTTAGTCGATGGCTGGATAATTCGTTTTCGCAATTAGTGCGCAAAAACATAACTTTGCTCACAGCAACTCGTTTAGCAACAAACGCTTGCTATCGATTCACTCCGCCTTTTGTCGCGATCATCGCCAAAGGTTTTGATGTTTCGCTTTCACAAATTGGTGTCGCATTGACCGTATCCGAACTGTCAGGTTTGCTCTCACCATTTATTGGACGCTTCGTTGATCATCTTTCGCGTCGCACTGCGATGCTCGCAGGATTGATCGGCATCGGCGCTGGCTCTTCATTCGCTGCGCTTTCGCCGAACATTTATATTTTCACGTTTGGCGTGACGTTAATCAGCATTACAAAATGCGTTTTTGATCTTGGGATGGCGGGTTGGATTTCGGATCATGTTCCATACGAGAAACGCGGCCGCTATATCGGCATCATAGAAATCTCGTGGGCGCTTGGCCTTTTAATCGGTG
>WLFB01000174.1 GCA_009703975.1 Actinomycetota bacterium
AATCTCACCTGCTTGACCAGTCGGTACTGGTTTTAGGTTTTCGTCACGAACTTCGACAAGCATCGGCAAGACCGCTCGACCCGTGCTTGTTGGATGAGATAAATAATCAGAACCAGTAATAGCTGGGCCGAAAGCATTTGTTTCGGTCATGCCATAACCAAGTTGCGGACCGCCGTTTTTAACTTTGTCGTTGACCTTGCCAACAAGTGAAGTTGGCGTTGGCGCACCACCGCCGCCTACTGCACGCAAACTTGATGTGTCATATTTGTCGAAGACTGGGGAGTTAACTAAATCCCAACTTTGGGTTGGTACGCCGACGAAATTTGTGATTTGCTCACGCTCAATCATTTCGAGTGCTTTTTCTGCATCCCACTTGTACATGATCGCAAGTTTCAAACCCGCTATAAAACAACTCATCATCACTGGTACACAACCAGTGACATGAAACAGCGGCACAATTAAAATAAATGAGGTTGGCACTTCTGGGCCGGTTATGTCTTTTAGTTTCGTGCCAGACATCGTTAGCACCGCATTTCGTGCCGAAAATGCCATCAACGCCGAGATAATCGCACGATGAGTTGAAACAGCACCTTTTGGGCGACCGGTTGTGCCAGATGTATAGAGAATCGTGGCGTCATCATCTGATGCAATTTCAACCACTGGGCACTTAAGACCAGCAGCCAAATGCGGTGCTAAAGCTTCTTGCCAAGTGTCAACACCGGTTGGCAGTGGTTTTTCGGCACGAGCAACCAAAACTTTGACGCCAAGTTTGGTGCAACTTGACTCTGCGATATCAAAGCGTTGCTGATCGCAAATTAAAACTTTGGCACCAGAGTCTTGTAGCGCGAAATCCATTTCGTCTTCAACCCACCACGAGTTCATCGAAACAGAAATTGCCCCAACAGAGATAATTGCCGCAAACGACATCACCCACTCTGGGTAGTTGCGCATCGCCACTGCAACGCGGTCACCCTTTTTGATGCCATAACTATTTACGAGAAGATTCGAAAGCGCATCAACCTGATCCATTGTCTTTGCAAACGACCATGTCTCACCTTCGTAAACGAGAAAAGTCTTGTCGCCATGATTTCGCGAGCCTGCAAAAATTTGACCCAAGTGCGCTGGAGCATTTTTAAAAACTTGTGTCTTGACCCCGAAAACTTCAGAATCAATCAATTCAAAAATCTGACCAGGTGCCGTGACAGCAAGGTTCGCTTCAGTCCAAGTCATTGACATTTCAAAATCCTCACTTGTTTTTATCGTTTTTGTACTCAGCCATTATGGCAAGATAAGTGGAGCTGAGGGGAATTGAACCCCTGGCCTGTACATTGCGAACGTACCGCTCTGCCAACTGAGCTACAGCCCCAAAACCTTGGTTTAACGATAACTAGTGCTCGAGTTTTTGCGCCTCTGCATGAGCTCGTTTCCGGGCTCGTTTTTAAACTATTTAGTAATTTCGGTGACGAAAGCGCGCAGCCAAAATTTTGTTTTCTCGACTTTTTCGGTTTTCAACCAAGATGTAGCAGTAAAAACACAGGCCGATCAACGAGAGTGTAAACGCCCAGACAAATGCCATAACACCAGTAGACAATGCTAAAAACAATGAAATTACCGTAGAAGAAGCAAGCCCGATCACGTTTTGACGCTGGCGTTGGAGTTTGATTTGGCGCACGTAGTAGTCACCACTCTGATTTTGATGCGATTTCGTACCCTGAGGACGCAAAATCGGGCCGGTCAGATTCGAAAAGTGGTTTGCGCCGCTAGTTCTTCGCGGGCTCTGCATATTCTGTCGGCTTTGTGGGTATCCACTGCCTGGGCGATTCTGACGGTTTGGCGTAAGTTCTCTCGACATCCCACGCATATGAGAATTTGTTGAACCTAGATTTCGAAGTGAGCTGGTTTTTTTCTGAAACTGGTTAACTGAAGTCAACGGCGAACTGTTTAACTTCGCACGAATCAGGGGCGGCAAAAGAACTGCGAGCCAAGCTGCGCCGACAATCAAAAGAATTAGTTTGCTCATGGGGTGCAATAATTCTATTAGGCAATGACCAAAGTTGAAACAGCACCAAACGTGCGTTCAACCTAAGGTTTTGGAGAACTCGTAAACGGCTATAAAACACGATTAAACGCAATTAGATAGTCGTTTAAAGGTTTCTAGGCGCCTGTTTCACGACGGTACAAACCTTGTCGACCACCCGATTTCTCCCACAGTGTTAGGTCACCGATAACCATCTCGCGATCGGCACTTTTGCACATGTCATAAATCGTCAACGCAGCGACCGAGCACGCATGCAGGGCTTCCATTTCGACACCAGTTCGGTCAATCGTGTCGACTTGAGCTTCGACTGCGATGTGGTCATCACAGATTTCAAAATTGATATAAACGGCGCCAACCAATAGTGGATGACAAAGAGGAATCATCTCGGCGGTTCGCTTTGACGCTTGAATTCCGGCGACTCGTGCAACTGCCAGAACGTCACCTTTTTTAACTTCACGATTGGCGATAGCTGCAGTAGTCGCAGGCTTCATAAATACTTTGCAGCGAGCGATCGCGCGACGATGGGTTGGTTCTTTTGGGGTTACATCAACCATTCGAGCTCGACCCATTGGGTCAAGATGAGAAAAATTCAATTCAGACATGATCGTGCTTCTTAGCCACCGATTTGGCTCATTGAGCGCTTTGGACGAACGAACGTAACGCTGCCGATCGCATGACCCGCCCACTTCGTGCCAACCGCACGCTTGATTTCGGCTGCAAGTGCATCGTCGGTTGCATCGCCGCGCAACATTTCTCGCAAATCAAATTCGGTAGTCGAAAATAAGCAAGTTCGAAACTGACCCTCGGCAGTTAATCGCACTCGATCACAATCTCCACAAAATGGTTTTGTCACCGACGGAATCACGCCGACAGTGCCGCCACCATCTAGATATCTCCAGCGATCGGCTGGCGCCGCACCGCGACTAGCAACTTGCTCTAGCGGGTAAACATTGTTAATTGTTGCAACGATTTCATCTTGACCAACAACATCGTTGCGTTGCCACTGCCCTTGTGCATCAAGCGGCATGAATTCGATAAATCGAACTTCAATTTGTTTTTCGCGGCCGAAACTCGCAAGGGCGATAATCTCGTCGTCATTTACGCCACGCTGAATTACCGCATTAACTTTCACTGGCGCAAAACCAACTTGTACTGCGGCATCGATGCCGTCTATGACGTTTGCCAGATGATCTCGCCGCGTGATCTTAAGAAATTTTGCTTGTTGCAAAGTATCGAGGCTGATATTTATTCGCGATAAACCCGCAGATTTAAGTTCTTCGGCGATCAGACGCAGTGTCGCCCCATTAGTCGTCATCGCCAAATCTATGTTTTTACCTGCCAGCGGCGAATTCGCTGTCTCTGGCACTCGTAATTTCGCAAGTTTTTCGACTAGAACTGGCAAGTGAGCTCGCACCGTTGGCTCGCCACCAGTTAATCGAATGCTGTCTACATCGAAACGCTCAACACAAATTTGTGCCAAACGATAAATCTCTTCAAAACTCAAAATCTCTTTGCGATCAAGCCACACCATGCCTTCTTCTGGCATGCAATAAGTACACCTGAAATTGCAACGATCGGTGATTGAGATCCGCAAATCACGAACGGTTCTACCGAACGGGTCAATTAGTTCCACGATCGCATCTCCATGAACTGAGCCTATTGCGCGTCGATTAGCCGAGCAACATGACTTCAACTTCGGAGCCTGCGGCTAGACCTTCGCCATCAGGCACAAGGGCTAACCCGTTCGCAAGCGCAGTGGCTGCAAGTTGATGACTGCCCTGCGGGCCTGTGTCTCGAACGTGCAGACGGCCATCGTTTTCAAATGTTCCGAACACGCGCATCAAGTGGATTTTGCCATCGCGACGACGCTTCAGTTGTTTATCAACTATTGCTTTGACTTTTGGTCGAGTCAGATTTTGCGTATGTCCCATCAT
>WLFB01000175.1 GCA_009703975.1 Actinomycetota bacterium
GAGCCAAGTTGGCGATGTCTTGGGGTTCGCCGAGACGCTTTGTGGGCAAGGCTGCAGCAAGTTTGTCGCCTAAATTTTCGACGAGTACTGATGCAAAAGCTGTTTTAACCAAACCAGGTGCAATACCAACCACGCGGGTTCTGCCAAGTTCACATGCCAATTGAGAAGTGAGATGGATGATCGCAGCCTTCGTTAAGTTATAGACGCCAAGACCTTGTTCAGCACGCAACCCACCCACTGATGCAATATTCAAAATCACACCCGGATTATTATGCATAGAGGCGTTAAACACGGCCTGACTCCAAAAAAGCGGTCCTTTTAAATTAACCTGAAACGTTTTATCAAATCGCGCTGAATCAACTCCAAGAGTGTCGCCATAATACGGGTTCGTCGCCGCATTATTCACCAAAATATCTATTTTGCCAAAACGATTCATTGTCGCGTCTACACACGCTTGACCCTGCTCAATGTCGCCAGTATTGGCGGCGAAAACATCTGTCTCACCATCAATATGATTCGCGACAGCGCGCAGAGATTCTTCTTTACGCGAAGAAAGCATTACCTGCGCGCCAGCTTCAGCAAACGATTTCGCAATCGCAGCGCCAATTCCGCGTGAAGCGCCTGTTACGAGTGCAGTCTTACCGCGAAGCGAAATCTCCATTGCTTAAGACTAATCCCACTTATGTATTAAGAGAAATTCGAACGGTTTGTATGCGTCGACCATCTAGCTGCTCAACACGAAAAGTCCATTGTTGCTCAACAACGAACTCGCCAATCTCAGGAACATGCCCAAGTGAGCCAAAAACGAGACCACCAACAGTGTCGTATTCGTCATCGCTAATCTGAGCCTCAAGTACTTCATTCACACGGCTAATAGCTGTCACACAAGCGACTAAAAAATCGCCATTCGGTTGTCGCTGAATTGACACATCATCGTCATCATGTTCATCGCCAATTTCGCCCACAAGCTCTTCGAGACAGTCTTCAAGAGTAACTAATCCTGCTAGCAGACCGTACTCATCAGCAATCATCGCCAGATGAAACTTATCCGCCTGCATCTCTCGCATCAAATCAGAAACGAGTTTCGTTTCCGGCACAACTTGAACGACATGTAAGAAATTCTTGATTGACTCGTTGCCTCTTCCGTTGCGTTCTGCCGCAATCAAATCTTTCGCGAAGACGGCACCAACAAGATCATCTTGGTCGTCATCGTCAGCTCGCAATACAGGAAGACGACTGAGCTGGCTATCAACAACGATGTCTAATGCCTTAGTCACCGACAGGTCATCGTTAATCGAAACAATGTCTGGTCGCGGAATCATGATTTCGCGCACCACAGTGTCGCCAAATTCAATTACAGATTCAATCAACTCACGCTCTTCATGCTCTATCACAGAATCTTGTGCGGCGGCTTCGACTATTCCAAGAAACTCTTGTTCACTAATGAACGGTCCAGCCGCCAAACCTTCACCACGAACAATCAAATTGGTGAGCCTGATTAAACCACGAGACATTATCTTTAACGGCAAAAAACCAACTATCACTGATACTGGCCGCGCAGTAACTGTCGCACCACGCACTGGGTGTAGAAGCCCATATGTCTTGGGCACTGCCTCTGCAAGAACAAAGAAAATAATCACATTCAGAGTCACACCGATAAGAACTCCGGCAGCACCGAACAATCTTCCTGCAACGACGCCTGTCAAAGTTGCCTGAACTGTTTGAAATATATTCACTGTCAGAAGAAGCGGATTCACCCAGCGCGTTGGCTCAGCGGCGAGTTTTAAAATTAGTTTTGCACTTTTGGCATTTTGATCGACGAGTGCTTGCGCTTTTTGTTTCGTAATTCGCGACAGGCTCATTTCTGCTAGCGATAGAAAAATCAACCCTATGAGCAAAAGAAGAATCACGACCAACATCCAAAGATCACCGCTCGTTGGTAGTTTCGCAAAAATCATAATTCGTAAACCTTCTTAAATGAGTCTGGCATTGGTGAGTTCCAGTGGTGTTTTTCTAATAGCGTCCGCTCAAATTCTTGCATCTTGTTTGTCTTATCTTCGGTGTCGTGATCAAAACCGAGCACATGAAGAATGCCGTGAACAATCAACAGAGCGATTTCATCATCAAGATTGCCGGCGTGGCTTGGCGCTTGACGACTCGCAACAATTGGACAAATGACCACGTCACCCAACAATATTGGTAAATCGTTTAGATCAATCGGTACACGCTCCGGACCACGAGAGATCGCACCAGGCCCTGGTGAGCGAAATGACTCTATTGCATCTAATGGAAACGCCAAAACATCAGTAGAACCAGTCTTACCCATGTACTGCTCATTCAAGCCGGTGATTGCCGTTTCAGGCACAAACATCAAAGTCAGTTCTGCCGCACCTCGAACACCTTGAGATCGCAGAATATTTTCTGACAATTGTCGCCAACGAGGCACATCTATAGAAATGTCACTCTGCTCATCGGCACAGAAAATTTCAATATCCCCTTCTCCTCCAATTTTCTGCGGCCCGACTTTCTTTACATGAGGTTCAGACACGGTTGTTAGCCAAAGTGCCAAGTTTTCGCTCGTACGCCGCCACTATGTCAGCGACGATTCGGTGACGCACAACGTCACGTGTATCTAGATGAACGAATGCAAGACCTTCAATGTCTTGCAAGATATTTTCAAGGCCAATCAGTCCACTTCGATTATCTGGAATGTCAACTTGAGTCGTGTCACCAGTAACAACGACTTTTGAACCAAAACCAATTCGCGTGAGAAACATCTTGATTTGTTCGGGTGTCGCGTTTTGTGCCTCATCCAAAATAATGAAACTATTATTCAAAGTTCGACCACGCATATATGCAAGTGGCGCAACCTCAACGATTTGTTTTTCGGCGAGCTTTAACGCACCCTCGGCGCCGATCATGTCATGCAAAGCGTCATATAAAGGTCTGAGATACGGATCAAGTTTCGCCATCAAATCACCTGGCAAAAAACCAAGTCGCTCACCTGCCTCAACTGCAGGACGAGTGAGAATAATCCTTTGAACCGACTTCGTTTGAAGTGCCTGAACAGCCATCGCGATCGCTAACCAGCTTTTTCCCGTTCCTGCTGGGCCAAGCCCGAAGGTGATTACATTGTCTCGTATCGCATCTACATAACGTTTTTGCCCTGAAGTCTTGGCACGCACTGGTTTGCCCTGACTGAGACGAACAATATCTTCAGTTAGAACTGCGGTCGGCCGCTCATTAGAGCGAACCATGTCAATACTTCTAGACACAACAACTAAATCTAGGTTCTCTCCACCTTGAAGCAAGCCTGTCAACTCTTCGAAAAGGCAGCCGACAACATCACTACTTTCTCCGGAAATTGAAATCACATTACCGCGCACAGTAATTGCGGTTTTCGGAAAACTTTTTTCAACCAACCTGAGATACGAGTCTCGCTCGCCTAGAAGGCTTGCCATCAAATGTGAGCCAGGTACGACCACTGTCACTGCAGCCATTGACACGCTCATTGAGAATTCAGACTATCTACGAAACGAGATAGCCACCGAATGATCTGTAGTACCGTTTTCTTGATGTTTCAAATCAGCAACCAATCGTGGTGGCTTATTTCGCTTTCCCCTTTACTTTTGACGGCCATATTTGTGATTCTCGGGCGATCAATCAAAGCGAATCGCAGCTCAACTTCGCGCACTTCATTGAGTGCATTATTGGTGGTTTTGTCATCTTGGTGTGTTGTTTGGGTGATTTATATAAACGAGAAAAATTCAATTACCCAAACAGACCGAGGTATTCAACTTTTCTCCGTCATGACGGTAATCATTTTTGCTTTTATTCGCTTAACGCTTGAATTACTGCAACTTCGCAAAGTCGTTAGCAGTTTGCGAGCAACGCTTCAAACTGACCCACTCACATCGCTGCCAAACCGAGAGTTTGTTCTTGAGCATTTGTCGATCAGTTTGCAA
>WLFB01000176.1 GCA_009703975.1 Actinomycetota bacterium
CGGCACTCAGTAAATCTCCAGCGCCACTTGGATGAACATACAAGTGATCAGTTGAAGTCGTGCAACCTGACAGTGCAAGTTCAGCAAGACCAACCCAAGCAGAAACATGCGCCGACTCTTCATCAAGCGAACGCCACAACGGATAAAGAGTTTGCAGCCAACCAAATAACGGCGCATTTGTCATTGGTGGAAACGCGCGCGTCAGGTTTTGATACAAGTGATGATGCGTGTTGATCAAGCCTGGCGTGACAAGACAATCTGTTGCATCGACAACTTGTTTTGCTTGTGGTGGTTTGCCGCTTCCGATTGACGAGACAAAACCATTAGTGATCGCCACCCAACCGTTACTGATTTCTCTTCGTTGATCATCCATCGTCGCCACTAGCGACGAGTTCGCAATTACAAGATCAGCAGTTTCTGTAGTCAGATATTTAAGTCGCGAAGTTCGCTATTCGCGTGTCGTTCATCGGCATCGCGATACAACAAGTGACCGAGTAATGCAGCGATGCCAGCCGTTGATAATCCAACAATTATTGGAAACGCCAACAACGCCAAAACGAGAATTATTGCACCAGCCATATTATTTCTCAGGCTTGTAAGCCCAAGCCTCAATCTCGACTGCGCCACCGGCAGGCAGTGACAAAACACCAATCGTGCTGCGCGCAGGACGCGAATCGCCGAAGCCTTCAACGTATGCTTCGTTGAAAGTTGCGAAAGTATCCATGTCAGTTAAAAAACACATTGTTTTTTTCACGTCGTCTATCGTTGCGCCGACACTTTTTAGTTGACCTTTGAGATTTTCAATGGACTGTGCTGTTTGAGCTTTTACTCCACCGCTAACAATTGCTCCATCTTTGAGTCCGAGTTGACCTGAGACGATGATCCAATCTCCTGCGCGAACGACCGGCGTGTACGGACCAATAGGTGCTGTTTGTTTTGACATGTTTTAAATCGTAGATGATTTTTGCACCAATAAGATAACTCACGTGAAAAACATAAGTCGTCGAAGGTTTATCTCGGGCTCTGCATCAGTTGTTGGTGCAGGTATTTCACTTCAAATGTTGACATCATGTGGCGATAGTGCGACATCAGGCGAAAGTTCGTCAGCAGAATCGTTTGCCGCGCCAGACTCAGATCAGCTAGCCGATCAAATATCTGAACTGCCGAGCGATCTACAACTCGTGCAGCGCTTTCCGCAAGTTTTGGTTCCGGGCAATTTACGCTTGCCGATTTCGCTTGCGTTTTCTTCTGGGATTATTAGTGCATCAAGCGATTTTAAGTTTCCGCAAACACTTTCAGCAAAAGTCATTGATCTTTCAACCGACAAAGTAATAATTGAAAACACTTCGGCAACTTTGTATGGCGCTGAAATTTCTCTGCCTTATTATCCGTTTCAAGTGACAATTGAGTCGCCGGGCAATTATTCATTGATTGTTTCGGGCGGACCACCAGAAGGCACAGCGTTCAGCGTTTTAGAGCGCGGTTTAGTTTTGGTTCCGGGTGTTGGTGATCTATTGCCAGGTTTTGATACACCAACTTTCGGGGATCATCGCCAAGTTGAACCGATTTGTACACGACAACCAGAACCGTGTCCGTTTCACAAGCTCACTCTGAACGAGGCATTGAAACTCGGTGTGCCCGTTGCATATCTTGTTGGCACACCAGCGCATTGTTCGACGGGTACGTGCGCTCCTGCGCTTAGCGGATTAATTGATGTCGCATCGCGCATTGTTGGTAGCGCTGTGTTTATCCACGCCGAGATTTATGCAGACGAGGCGGCAACAGTTATTGCGCCAGCAGTTCAAGCACTGAGTTTAAGTTTTGAGCCAGTGCTGTTTATTACTGACAAGAATGGCAAAATCGTCAAACGACTTGATGCGGTGTTTGATGCTTCGGAATTTTCTGACGCTCTTGCGTCAGTTGGTGTCAGCTAAAGCTTTGACCGCATCCGCAACTGCGTGAGGCATTTGGGTTCGTGATTTTGAAACCTGCATCTTGTAATCCATCGTTGTAGTCGAGATTTGCACCTTCAAGAAGTTGCAACGACGCTGGGTCAACAACAACTTTTACGTCTCCGAATGTTTGAACAAGATCATCAGCGGCAAATTCGCCGTCGAAAAACATTTCGTATGAGTAACCCGAACATCCACCAGGACGAACTGCAACACGCAATGCGAGCTCTGTTGCATTCTCGGATTCAAGGAGTTGCTTAACTTTGACTGCTGCTTTGTCTGTAAGAGTGATCATTTGACTGTCTCCGTTTAGGTTTTTCGAATGTGATAAAAGACTACCGCTTGCTATGCAATACCTGCACGATTAAAGAATTGAAGAATTGAAGGCCGTCTAGTTGTGTAACGAAACCATCTATTACCCAGGCAGGTAGTTTTATAGGCATGACTGGCCGACGAGTGCCGCCCCCGACCCCCGCAGAGGTGACCAATCTGTTGCGCGCGGTTATTGACCCGGAGCTTGGCGACAACATCGTTGATCTTGGCATGGCTACAGGTGTAACAGTTTCTGATGAAGGTCTCGTCACGATCGGCGTGAAATTGACAATTAAAGGCTGTCCATTACGTGTGCAAATAAAAAATGATGTTGAATCGCGTGTCACGACTCACCCTGGCGTAACGAAAGTAAAAATCGAGTGGGGCGAAATGGATTCTGAAGAGCGCACTGCGGTTATGACTCGTGCCAGATGGAACGCCAAAGAAAATGCTCCGGCGACGCAGATACCGCTCAACACAAGAATTTTGGCAATCGCAAGTGGCAAAGGTGGAGTTGGAAAAAGTTCGGTAACGGTCAATCTTGCTGCCGCGCTTGCAAATCAAGGACACACCGTTGGTGTTTTAGATGCAGACATCTGGGGATTTTCGGTGCCGCGAATGTTAAATATGTCCGATCGTCTCGAGGCGAAACTATTTGATGGCAGCGACAAACCAAAAATGATTCCTAATGAGCGAATTATTGGCAAGGGTTTACTGAAAGTTGTCAGTACTGGCATGCTCGTCGAAGATGAAAGTACTGCGTTGATGTGGCGTGGACTGATGCTGACAAAAGCGGTTGAACAGTTTTTGAAAGATGTGCACTGGGGCGATTTGGATTATTTGTTGATTGATATGCCACCAGGTACCGGTGATGTGCAAATGGGCTTGGCTCGAATGCTGCCTCGAGCGGATTTGATCATCGTCACAACGCCTGCCGTGTCGGCGCAGAAAGTTGCGATTCGTGCCGCCGATATGGCACGAAGAAGTTTCTTGCGAATCGCTGGCGTGATCGAAAACATGAGCGCGTTCACTTGCGAACACGGAACGAGTTATCCACTGTTTGGCTCGGGTGGCGGACAAAATTTGGCTACTGAAATAGGTTCAGACTTGTTAGGGCAAATTCCGATTGAGAACGCTGTCGCTTTTGGAAGCGACAACGGTGAGCCAGTTGCGATTTCTGGATCAGGATTTGCTGCTGATGCTTTTCGTGAAATTGCCAAAAAAATTATTGCGCAAACTGTGCCGGTCAATGAGATGGCTGGTTGTTCGGCTCGAATGCTTGAAACTGTTGCGCTCGCACTCGGCGACAAACCAAAATTCAGTTAGTTGCTAACTAGCAGTCAACTAATAGCCAGGGTCGCCTGGCATTAACACACCGATTACTTTGCCGTCACTGTTGGTGCGCAGCTTAGGCAAAATTGCTACTGGCCTAGAAACTTTCTTTGCTGCGGCTAGTACTTCGCCACTCGTCTTGTAGTTTGCGAGAAACTTTAAGTTTTCTGATGTCGGCGGAAACATCGCCAGTTCTCCGTGTTCGAGTTTGTCAAGTGCATCCTGCGGTCTCACCCACAAACTGGCAATTGTTTCTTGCGAATCGTGCAATGGCTCTTGTGCTTCTGGCGCACGCGCGACAAAAAATCGTGTATCAAATCTACGCGCTTCACCAACGGGAGTGATCCAATGA
>WLFB01000177.1 GCA_009703975.1 Actinomycetota bacterium
AAAGTCATTCCCTCGGTTTCGAGCTCGAGATTCAACCTGGCGTCAGCCGCTTGCGATGCAATGTATGAAAGTTGTTGTCGATCACCGAGCATTGTCATGAGGCGTCACTGTCTTTTGATTGGGCTGAGGCTTTTACTTCGGCTGAATCTTCGTCATCGCCACCTGGCAGTGGCTCGACATCAACTATTCCCGGCCAAGGTTTGACCATTCTTGCCAACAACGGGAAGTCTTTGCGCAATGGATGACCTTCGAAGTCAACTGGTAGATACATATTTCGTAAATCATTATGACCAATGAAATCAATACCGAACATCTCGTGAGCTTCACGTTCGTGCCAATTTGCGCCAGCGAAAATCGTAATCAACGACTCAACTGATGGTGACGAGTCTGCCACATCAACTTTTACTGTGATGCCCAGATGTGTTTTTGAATTTACTAGGCGGATAAATACTTGCATCCGAGTATCGCCACCGGCGTACCCCGAGCGAATAGTCGTATCGCGCACTGGCGCTGGCTCGGTTGGATCATCTTCTCCGCGTCCGAATGGGGACGGCATCCAATCAATCGCTGACAAAAAACCAAAATAGTCGAACGAGTGCTGATCACGAAGTTTTTGCACACTGCCTAGCCACGAATCTGTGCGCACACGAATCCACAAATCGTCGCCAGGTTTAAGATGCGAATCAACAAGTGCGTCGCCAAGTGAGAGCTTGATTGCTTCAAGCATTTGCTCTCGAGCAAGATCGACAACTGGTGTCACAGTTTCGCTATTAGACGACAACTGTCTCACCTCGACGTTCGGCGATTTCGGCAGCGTCCACAGATGCATCCATTGATTTAGTTCCTTCGCCACGCCATCTTGCGCCCATGTCTTCGTTCTTTATGCGTTGTTGCAACAACACAATGCCCTCAAGAAGTGCTTCTGGACGAGGAGGGCAACCAGGTACATAAACATCAACAGGAATAATTTGATCAACACCCTTTGTGACCGAGTAACTATCCCAATACGGGCCACCACAATTTGCACAACTGCCCATGCTGATTACATATTTTGGCTCAGGCATCTGCTCATAGAGTCGACGAATTACAGGCGCCATCTTGTCGGTCACTGTTCCTGAAATTACAACTAAATCTGCTTGACGCGGACTAGCCGGCAATGGAATAACACCAAGACGCATCACGTCGTAACGAGGTGATCCGAATGCGGCGCCCATTTCGATTGCGCAACACGCAAGACCCCACTGGTAAACCCACAGCGAATACGAACGTCCAAGATTGAACAGCGTCGTCAATGGTTTCGGTAAACGACCTCTATCAACTAAACCCATCGCAACACACCTTTTCTCCAGGCGTAAATTAATCCAAGTAACAATATAAATACGAACGCGCCCATCTCGATTAATCCGAATGCGCCGTATCGCTCAAGTTGTGTTGCCCATGGAAAAATAAAAACGGCTTCAACATCAAATACAACAAATAATAAAGCAAAGATGTAATAGCGAACTTGGCTTTGCGACCAACCGTGACCAACCGGATCCACACCGCTTTCGTAAGTCAACATCTTTTCTTTGTTCGGACGATTCGGACGAAGCAAAGATGAGATCCAAAGAAGTAAACCAGCGATTGCAACCGCAGCCCCACCGAACCAAATAACGTTCAAATACGACCGAATGAAGATTGACATACCCTGTAAAACTAGTCTGCGAAATGCACGTTGCTTTAACTCACTACCACTTTGATCGCTTGTGAAAGATCAATAGATAATTGATGGATATTAGGAACAAGCGATTAATTAACTCGCCAACTCACGAGCGGAGCTTTCAATGAACCAGTCAACTAAACGCGCGGCTGCAGGTGCACTTCTTTTAACTTCAAAAATCGTCTGATTGATTAGTTCGTTGGCAGTCATACCTAGTTTGGCTAGTTCTGCTTCACCAGATTCACTCGCCCAACGCCGCACGATCGCCTCAGTTACTTCAGGATGAAACTGCGTCGCGAATGAACGGCCTTTGCGGATTGCCTGCGGACCAGCCGGACTTGTGGCTAGAACTTCTACATCAGTTGTCGTGGTGAAAGTGTCATAGTGCCACTGCAACCAGGTGCCACCGATTACTTGGTTCGGGGCTTTCGCATCAACTTGATGCCATCCGACTTCGTGTTGTGCCGCGCGTTGAACAGTGCCGCCGAATGCCTTGGCCATTATTTGAGAGCCGTAACAAATGCCAAAAATTGGGATTCTGCGGCGGTGTGCTTCAAGAATTAATTCGCACTCTGCACGAACACTTTTTTCAATGTCCGGCCAATATACCGACCACCAGCTTCCTAATAAAACGACTAAGTCTGCGCCATCTAACGATGGCCACTGGTCGGGATACTCGCGCTCGCAATGATCAAAAACACTGCCGTGGTCTTTGAACCGCTCCCCAACGAAACCTTGCTCAGCGAATCGTTGACCAATGCAGCCTGGGTCGGCATCATTGGCATTGGCAACAAGTAGTGACCGCATAGTTAAATTATTTCAACTACCGAGTTGATCATTGTCAGTAGAAAATGGTTCGACCCAAAGTTCAACATTTACCAAGTTAAATGATTCCTCATATTTCAAAATGGCTAATGGAAATTTGGGCTGATAAAGGTTGATCAATTTTTCAGCAGACTCGTCATCGCGGAGACGACGCACGAAAAAAACTAAGTCGCCAGATCCAGAATCAAAATCTGGTGTGTAAACAACAACTGGATAAACCTCGGATTTACCGGAATCGGCATTGGTTGCAACGATTAATGCCTTTGACCCACCAACGTAAATATCATCCCAACGATCAAATAAATCGCCTTGGTGAGAGAAATACATTTGCTCGTCTGAGCCGACTTTGCTCAGCGTGCTGAAACTTGATAAACCACTCATGAACATGTTAAATGTTCCGTTAGCGGTGTAATCAATGCCCACGACCCCGGCAGTAAGTAATATTTTGATTGCTGAAGAACTCGAATTTTTTTGCTGGCCATCAAAAAGTTTCTTAATGTCGCTCACTCGCCAATAGCCAATTGGGGTTTGGGTTTGGTTAGTTGGATTATCGAAGTTTTTTTCAGCCCAAAAAATACCACCACTAGTTACCGTTAATAACGAGATCACACTTGCAACCAAAAACCGTTTCATACTTCTGCTCGATCATAATTAGTCATCAACAACACGATAAAAAGTGCGACGCTAAATGCGACAGAGCCTAAAATCCATATCGATAATGGCGAGGGCCCATGTGTCCACCACCACTGCGTACCTTTGTTTAAATTCCAGCCGGAGATATTTGTTCCGGTGATGTATCGTCTGATTGATTGGTGCAGAGATAATGATTGTCCTAGTGAAATAGTTAGAAATATTGTTACCAGCGACGATTTTGAGAATTTGAAATTAGCCAATCTGCGACTTGTGACAGCGCTTGCGCTAAACGTAACCAGCGAAACTAAATAGATTGCCATGATGTAACGACTCGCCAAACCAATAGCGCCAAGTGAAAACCAATATGGTAAAAAAAACAATAAACTTAAGCCAAACCCCGAACTAATTTTGACTTTCAGTGGAACAAATCTGGCCGTAATCACAATAAAAGTTACAAATCCGACACTCATTAAAATTAAAACAACTGGAGTTGGAGCAAAATCAGCAGAGCCCAGTTGGATCGAGCCGCCAAGAAACCCAAGAAACGCTTGGGGCGAATCATTTGAGAGTGAATAGAAAGATCCATCCAGAATAAATCTCGCTATTCGCCATGGATATAACGAGAACACTCTGAGGTGAATATATAACAACCCAGGAATGGCGAGAAAAGCTACTCTAAGAAGTCTCGTCCGATCAAACTTTAACGAGCGATTTGTTTCTCTGATAACAAATCCTGATACGA
>WLFB01000178.1 GCA_009703975.1 Actinomycetota bacterium
AAATTTACTGCAGCGATGAATGCACCCACACATGCCGATGATGACCCTGACCAGGTAGTTCGACTTTGTGAGCGCTATGTAGATTTCGCGCTCAGCAACAAAGGCTATTTTCGAGTTATGTTTCGCTCCGATTTGTGTTTGATTGATGAGTCGCCCGAAACTCAACGGGCCGCAGATGATGCATTCGACACTTTGCTTGCGGCAGTCAAAGAGATTCTTGGCGACTCGGCATCAATTGACGAAATTCGAATTCAAGCCACAGCGATGTGGGCGATAGCGCATGGTTTGGCAACACTGCTTATTGACGGGCCACTTGAGCGAAAGATCGGCAAAATTAGTGACCGTCGCGCGCTAGTTAGAAGTGTTGCGCAACGCGCAGCCGAAGGTTTCAGGTACGTGGAGTAATCTTCAAGAATGACCGTTGCTGCGCCACTACCTGAAGAACTTGAAATCACAATTGAGAATCAAGCGCTAAGCGAGACTGCAGAAAACTCAAAAGCGCTTCGTATCGAGCAGGTTCGTGGCGAGAATTTGGTTGCCGCAAAATATTGGGGCGACATTCAGTGGCGAATTATCGCGACATTCATTATGTTCAGCATTTGTTGGTGTGGTGTAATTTTTCTTGGCCTAAACCAGGTTTTGCCGTTGTGGCTATGTCTCATTGTTAACTCAGTTTTTGCATCAACTTTTTACATGCCGTTACACGAGGCGGCGCACAAAAATATTTGGGGCAAGCGCACTACAAGTCGCTGGGTCGAAGATGCAATTGGCAAAGCCTGCTCAATCCCCACTGGGATAAATTTTTCATCACATCGTGCGGGGCACATGAGACATCATGCATTCACTAACGACCCAGCGCGTGACCCAGACCATTTCACCGATGGTCGCCTTAGTGAGTTGCCTGTGAAGTTTTATGGGATGACGATGGTCTATTCGTTCTTGCCGTTTTTTGCGCTGATTAAACCACTTCGAGTTCTTCTTCCGCAAGATATGAAGCGTTTATTAAGTGATCGTCAAGCGAGCAAGAGCGAAGGCAAGGCACAAATTCGTTTCTGGTTGCTCTCAACAATATTTTTGGTCGTATGTTTCGCAACTGGGCACGGCGTTGAAGCCTTGATGTTGTGGTGGCTGCCGGCACGAATTCAGTTGTGTTGGTTGATGTTTATTTTCGCGTGGTATCCGCATCATCCGGCTAATGAGACATCTCGTTACCGCCACACACGAGTCGCAGTCTTTCGTGGATCAGGAATGTTGATTCGCGGGCACGATCACCACGCGATGCATCACCTCTTTCCGCGTGTGCCGCACTATCGCTTGAAGGCACTCTGGAAAGAACTCGCACCTGACTTAGTGCAACGAGGCGTTCGCGCCGAAGGCCGAGCTGTCGGCGCAACAAGCCCAGTCGTCTGGTAAAAACCTTACGAAGCTAGGGTCCCCGCAAAAACCACGGTTGACAAACTCGATTGATCTCTGGTTGTCAATAAATAAAAATTTCGTTATGCAGAGTTAATCAATTGTGCGATTTGGTGTTCTGAGCGGTGAGCCCTCTAATGAATTTGCAATCGCCAGACCGGGCAAGGCAAGGGCATTCATTTGTTCAATTGATAGACGACCTGAAAGCGCTCGCATCTTTTGAAACTCAGAAACCCTGAGCACCTGCACCTGCTCACTAAATTCATCCGAATATCGATCATGAGAAAGCAACCATGCATATGCAACTTTTACAGCAAGTGAATCTTGTGCACCAGGTTTGCCGAGTGCTTCACGTAAATCATGTTCGTGAGTAACTGCATCCATTACGAATTGAGAATTTACTGGCGAAGGAATATTCGGCAGAACAACATCAAATTTTGACTTCTGATTAATCAGAATTTCTCTGAGTTTGTCGATCGAATCAGATTTGTGTCGGTCAACTTGGGCTTGCGTCCATGGGTCTGTTGTCACGCCCTGCATGCGTCCTTCAAGAATGTCCTCGGGTACACCAATTATGTGGCAAACCAAATTCTGAACACTCCACTGCGGACAAGCGGGAACGGTTTTATTCGCATCTTCAACACGCGTAATAGTGAGCAATTCAATAACTCGCTCACGCAATTGCTGGTACGCCAGACAGACTTCGTCATCTGGTCGAAGACCCGCCCTCATTTTGCTTGATTACGAAGCTAGGGTCCCCGCAAAAACCTGCCAGGCGAGCAACGATTTCGCGACGAGGCTGAGCACGATGTAGGCACGTTCGCCGCGCAAATAATTTGACCACTTGCCCTGCGCCTTGTATTGCTTGTATTGCACAATTGCGAAACAGTTAAACAAAATAAACAGCGAGATTACGATGCCCCATACGAACCCTGGTGGCGTGGCTTCTGCAGGGCCCTTTGGCGAAATCAAGTTAATCAATGCAGCTATCCAAGGGATTGATCCGGCAATGCAACCAAACCAAAACGGCAATAAGTCACCATCACCTGGTGTCGTATATTTCTCTTGCAACCAGCCGAACAAAATCATGCATACATTGACCCCGAAAATGCCCAGCAATGCGATGTAGTCAGCAGTGCCATTGAGTTGCATAATCACGATGAGCATGATTGATGACGACAGAGAATATTCAATCCATCGAAAAACGTTGATGTGGTTTTTCAATCCGGCCGCATATTTGTTAAACATTGCTGGCGAACTGATGAAGAAATGAAAGAACGCTGACAGCGCCAAAAACGCTGCGACCATGTAACTGATATTTAGATTAAAAAAGTTAATCGGATCAGAAAAATTGCCGGTGCCTGGTGCCTCGGTGAGATAAATCGCATTCACCGGCAGTTTCGCATCGTTTGCTAAAAACAAGATGCCCAACAATGAAACCAAGTGCAACGCACCTGCAATCAAGTTCAGACGCTTTAGTTTGCCGATTTCAATATCTATAGTCATGCGCACTCCGAACTTTGTAGTTTTTATGATTTGCGAATAAAAACTACTACAAGCGATTAACTAGGTTTCGCTTCTTGTCGCAAAACTTCTGAACTTGGTTTAGTCGTGTGATCTGAGTTAATAATTCCAAACTGCAGGTCGTATCCATGAAGCCATTCATAGTTATCAACGGCTGTCCAATGAAAGAATCCGCGAACGTCTATGCCTTGAGCAATCGCCTGGTGCACGATGTCTAGCCCAGCAGATAAGTACGTCGAACGCTCGTTGTCATCACTAGTTCCAACGCCATATTCGGCCACAATTAAAGGGGTATTTGGGAGCTCTTTCTTAAGCCGATTCAACACGAGCTCAAGCCCATTTGGCCATATTGCATAGCCGAGTGGCGATATTTTTTCGGTCTCTGGGTACGCAACAAGTTGACCGTTGCGAACCCCGTGCGCCGAATAGTACGAGAATCCAAAGATGTCAAAAGACCCAGCCAAATCGGGCCGCAAAACCGGCTCACGCGTCCCGATTTGCAGAATACCATCGCGAAATAACTTGATACCGGTGTTCCAATTTGCATCATAAAAACGCTCTGCAAATTTATGTGTCGCAATTTCATCGTCAAGTAGTTCAAGAGTTGACAAACCAAAAATTGATACAACCGGTTTGCAAGTTTGTTTTAATCTCACCGCTGCTTCAGCAGTAGCGAGTTGAATTTGTTGGGTAACGGTGAGCCACTCTTCAACATTGTTGTGGCCAGGAGGCCAACCGCGTGCTAAATATCCTGCCGTTGCGTAATAGTTAGTTTCGTTTACGGGTTGCCAACCCGCAACAAGATCACCAAAAGTTTCTGCAATGAAGTCAACATGTTGCATCCAATATTTCGTACGATTTTCTTCAACTAAAAACCCGCCAAGATACGTAAACCAATTTGGCAAAGTGAAATGATGCAAGCACACCCAAATATTTATTCTTAATTCACGCGCT
>WLFB01000179.1 GCA_009703975.1 Actinomycetota bacterium
ATGCAAAACCTAGTGCGGGCGCACAAGCCAGCGGCGAAACGGTTACTTGAGAAGTTCTTGAATTCGTGGGTCGTCGATGATTCGCTTGCCGAATACTTTCTCACCGACAGTCGACCAATGAGTACGGTCACCGTAAGTAAAACCTTCGGGAATATCAAAGTCTTTGCGGTAGTCAAATTTAACGATCTCTATTTTTGATAAGTACGCAACCGCAGACTTTTTGGCCAGCCTCTTAAGAGTCTTGTCTACTTGAATTGAAAGTTGCTCAGACATCCGAACAGTATTGAGTTCGCGGACAATTCCAACTAAAGGATTGAACCCGTATAGATCAATTCGTGGTTCTATCTGAGGCCCGAGCCAAACAAACTTTTCGTATTTCTGAATTTGAACCGCACTATCTAATATTACTTTTGTATCAATTTTCAGTTGATCGATTTGAATGATATTGCTGTCAATCCAAGTTGAAGCTTCAAGCGTAAATAGAATCACTTGAAGATTAGGTTTTGAAATTGTGATTGTTTTTGAAAGTTCATCTGCGAATTCAGCGTGAGACGCGCTATGTCGGTACACGCCGAGCACGAACCTCTCAGGAAGATTGATACTCAAAGCGTTGAACAGATCTTCAGCGTGACTGTCGCCAGCGACCAATATTGGTGGCCCATAGGTGTTTGTGCACCTCTGAAACTCTGCGTTGTCTTTGCTAGTGCCGAGATCAGCGAAAGATGTCTCGTACGCACAATCACGAACCATTTTCAACTCAGCTGATGCCATCGCGATGTCACGGCGAGCAAGAGTCTCGGCCGCACTTGCCGGAATGCGCTTGGGGTAGCCACCTGTTTCAATTACACGATTTGCATGAACATAAAGCAACACAGCCGATGCCAAAATAGCCACGACCGAGACGATTTCTAATTTGCCACGCAGGCGACGCACTGGTTCTTCAATTAATCGCCACGAGACGACTCCAGTTAATACACAGCCAACGACCATTGCGCTTTTTTCAATTGCAGTTGGCATCGAATACGGCGTTCCGTAAATCAAAATTTTAGAAAATGCAAGTAACGGTTGGTGCACGAGATAGATGCTGAAAGATGCGCGGCCGATGATTTGAATCGGTTTAAACGACAATGCAGAAACGATGATTTGCTTTCGAGGCAGAACAATAAATATGCAAGTTAATCCGACTGGCACCAGCGAAAGTATTGAAGGCACTGCCTGCTTAGCCGAATAGAACGGAATCAATAACAGCAGTACTGCAAGTGCGACCGCATTGATAATCGTTTTGATGTTTGCTCTCAGCTCAGTGTGCATCTTGCTTGACACAAACAGCGCACAAAGCCCGCCAAACGCAAGTTGTGCAACACGATTTGAAGTCGAAAAGTAAGGTGCGCTTGTTTCAGTTGAACTCAAAATCATCGAAATTAATGACCACGCTGAAACTGCAATAAGAATTATCGCGAGGCGTCGCTTTGTGTTCATGAAGAAAACGACAATCGGGAAGACTAAATAAAACTGCTCTTCAATCGCCAGGCTCCACAGATGGGCGAGTGGGAGAAACGCGGTATCAGGTGAAAAATAATTCGTTTCACGAGCAATTTGGCGATTTGAAGTCAGCGTCAATACAGACTTGAGCGTCTCTGAATATTTCATGTAATCAACTGGAAGCAACCATTTGTGGGCAAAAAATGTCGTCACGAATAAAATTACGATCACGGCAGGCAGAATTCGTCGAACTCGACGTCGATAGAACTCGAATGGCGAAAACTCTCCACTGCTTAAATCAGACAAAGTCTTTCGTGTGATGACGAACCCAGAGATAACAAAGAACACGTCGACACCGAAAAATCCCCCATTGAAGCCGCGAATTGAAGCGTGATAAAGCACCACCGCAAGAACTGCAATCGCTCGCATTCCGTCTATCTCGCGAATATGGTTGCTCGCAGGTGCACTATTCACGGTTGCGGGCGATCTCGGCACTTGCCAAGTCTAGGATTTATCGCTACACGTGAGATAGATTCGTGAGATGGAATTTAGATATCTCGGCCGAAGCGGCTTCAAAATCTCAGCAATTAGTTATGGCAATTGGATAACCCACGGCAGTCAAGTCGAAGAAGAAGCCGCCAACGCCTGCGTCAAGCGCGCGCTTGATCTTGGCATCACAACTTTTGATACTGCTGATGTTTATGCAGGCACAAAGGCAGAAGAAGTTTTAGGTCGTGCGCTTGCTGGCGTGCCGCGCCAGAGCATTGAAGTTTTCACCAAGGTGTATTGGCCAACTGGTGCCGGCGTCAACGATCGCGGTCTGTCGCGCAAGCACATCATGGATTCAATTCACGGTTCGCTCAAGCGTCTCAAAATGGATCATGTCGATCTGTATCAGGCCCATCGCTACGACTCTGAGACTCCACTTGAAGAAACAATGCTCGCTTTTGCCGACATCGTGCGTCAAGGTAAAGCCCTATATATAGGTGTCTCAGAATGGGATGCGGATCAGATAACCCGTGGTGCCGCACTTGCGCGCGAACTGCAAGTTCCGTTCATTTCTAACCAGCCTCAATATTCAATGCTTTGGCGTGTAATCGAGCAAGAAGTTGTGCCTGCTTCGCAAGACGCGGGCATGTCACAAATTGTTTGGTCGCCAATGGCTCAGGGTATTTTGAGTGGCAAATATCTGCCGGGTCAACCACCACCAGCGGGTTCGCGTGCAACAGATGAACTAAGTGGCAAAAACTTTATTGCGCGTTGGATGAATGACGATGTGTTGACAAAGGTGCAACTACTTAAGCCGATTGCCGAGCAGGCCGGCATCTCGATGGCTCAGATGTCGATCGCCTGGGTGTTGCAAAACAAGAATGTCGCAACAGCAATTGTTGGCGCAACCCGACCAGAGCAACTTGATGACAATGTTAAAGCTGCAGGCATCGTGCTTGATGCCGACACACTGAAAGCAATCGACAAAGTGCTCGAAGGCATCATCATCAGTGACCCGCGCAAAACCGAGTCACCAAATACGCGACCGTAATTAGTTTTTAATTCTCTTGACCTTTTTGGGTTCTGGGATATCAAGAACTACACAAATTGAACGCATGGCGATTTTGTCCCATTCGTTGCTTTTTGGGTGCTTGCCATTAAGTTCAATAATTACGCGAGCGTTAACCATGCCTGTTAACCATGCAATATAAATTTCAGGATCAAAGTCATCGTTAATCCACCCACGTGCTTGGGCAAACCGAATTGGTTGTGCGCCAAATTCATTGGCTATTGATTGTGCGTTGTTGATTTCAACCGCAAGTTTTTTGTTGCTTTGAGCGCTGCCAAGTACTTCAAGTCGCATTGAGCGAAAATCCTGTCGTTTTAGCGAGAACATTAAATTCAAATTTTGATGGGCAATTTTGACGAATTCAGATTTATTCTTGGCACTATATGCCGCTGCTGCGAAATCCTTAATGAGTACAGTTTGATTCAAAGTAAAACGATATGACTGAGCCGCCACAATCAGCCCAGTACGGTCGCCAAAAATTCGATAGATAGTTGGTGGAGTTGTTTTGGATGCGACACAAACGTCGCGAATGCGCACAGCCTTTTCGCCACCTTTGTCAATTATCTTTGCAACGACATGCAAAATCTGATCGCGGAGCAATTGAGAATCTGCCACGGCGTGAACGCTACCCCCGTATTTGTGCACTCGGACTTTTGTTAACGAAATCATAACAATGTTATGAAATATAGTGATTTTGTGACGAGGCTAGGTAGCGTGCTCTTGTGGCTAAAAACTCCTCGGCGACATGTGCACCACATAAAGGGTATAGCGCTCTGAAATTGCGGTCGCTATTTGTCGTCTTGCCGATGTTGCTTTTTGCTCTCGCAGGTTGTGACTCAAAAGCACC
>WLFB01000018.1 GCA_009703975.1 Actinomycetota bacterium
AAAGCTAGCCAAAGTACGACTTGCTACTGTGCGCCTAAAACCGTCTGCACACCGCGTAACTGTTTAGTAATAGTGCTTAATAAGAGTGCTTAATAAGATAGTGATTCGATGCAAATAATTTCAGCCCTTTTCGTAGAAAACTTTGCGCTTCGTCAAGCGCCTGGTCCAAGTACGCGAATTGATTTAACTGGTGCCTTCTTTTCGATGGCAGCGCCGACTCCTGTGCCAGTCACGATTGATCCACATCTGGTTGTTTTGATCTATTGCAGCCTTGATGAGCCAGGTAATTCGCTTCTTGAAGTTATATTCCGTTCAGGTCCATCGGCGGATGATGAGCAACTGGCTCGAAATGTAAGCCCGTTTACCGTTGAACCAGGTAAATTTACCTACAGGCTCGTTCGCGGCGAGCTATTGCTCACTAGTTACACGCAGATTTTTGCTCACTGCCGAATCGGGACTGCGCCATGGCATCTGGTGCCATTGACGCTCTTGCCCCCAGTCGTCGCTGGCAAAGAATCAGACAACAGCGCATAATCCAACTACATTTGTCGCAATGAGTTTTCGATTAACAGAGCAACAAGATGCAGACGCAGTTTCGGTAATTCGTTGCCTGGCGATGGATGCCCCGCTGGCTGCAAAAAGCGGGCATCAAGGCACGGCGATGTCTCTTGCTCCATTGGGTCATGTTTTATTTAGTCGCATAATGCGACATAGCCCGAAAGATGCAAACTGGAGAAATCGAGATCGTTTTATTCTTAGCAACGGTCACGCATCGATCTTGCAGTACGCGTTGCTATTTCTAAATGGTTACGGATTAGAACTAGACGATATAAAAAAGTTTCGGCAGTTTGATTCGGCAACCCCTGGTCACCCAGAAGTTGGACACACCGCCGGCGTCGAAGTTACAACTGGCCCTCTCGGACAAGGTTTTGCCAACGCAGTTGGTATGGCAATTGCCGAACGTCATTTAAGGGCACGTTTTGGTGCCATTGCCTGCGATCACCACACTTATGTCCTGGCGGGTGATGGGTGCTTCATGGAAGGAATCAGTCACGAGGCGGCATCTCTTGCAGGTCATCTAAAACTTGATCGATTGATTTGCATCTTCGACGACAACGGAATCACTATTGATGGTTCAACTTCACTGTCGTGTTCTGATGATGTTGCGAAGCGGTTCTCAAGTTACGGGTGGAATGTGATGCAACTTGGAGAGATTGCAGACGACATGGATGCACTCGAAGATGCTTTAATCACCGCGCGAGCAAATATTGGTGCACCAACCTTGTGCATTTTGAAATCACACATCGGCACGCCCTCTCCTGACTTCACTGATAATCACGAAGCACACGGAAACCCGTTCAATGCTGGTCATGTTGCAGCGACGAAAAAAGTTATGGGCATCCCCGATGAGCCGTTCTGGGCGCCGACTGAATTGGTTGAGGCAATTCGCAAAAACGCAATGACTCGTGGCTCTGAACTTGTTTCTAGTTACAACAAAGACATCGCCTCATTAAGCGAAAGTTACTTATGGGATGCTGCGTGGAGCACACCTAACTCGAGTTCGTTTAGTTCACTGTTGCCGAGTTACGACGAGACCGCCAGTTTCGCGACGAGGCAGATTATTCAGAAAGTTCTTGACGCTTCGCTACCTGCTTTACCCGGTCTAATCTCTGGCTCTGCAGACTTAACCGGCAACACAGGCACAAAACTTTCTAAGCAGACCGCGCAAAGTGCAAAAGCGCCCGATGGTCGGCAAATATATTTCGGCATACGTGAGCATGCAATGGGTGCAGCCATCGTGGGTATGGCACTGCATGGTGGCGTCCTACCAATTGCTGGCACGTTTTTTGTTTTCGCTGACTACATGCGTCCTGCGATTCGTCTTGCGGCTATTTCAGGTGCCCGGTGTGTATTTATCTTCTCGCACGATTCTGTTGGCGTTGGTGAAGATGGTCCAACACATCAACCTGTTGAGCAACTCGCCTCTTTGCGAGCAATCCCTGGGCTTCAAGTAATTCGCCCTGCCGATCCAAATGAGACAGTCGCGGCTTGGTGCGCAGCTGTTGACCACAACGGCCCTACGGCGCTGATTTTGTCGCGACAAACGGTGCTGAGCGTGACTGATGGTTCTGCTGTCGCTACTGGTGCTGGCGTTGTGCGCGATTGCGACGGCAAACCGACAATCATTCTGGTAGGTACGGGCAGTGAAGTGGGATTGTGCGTTACTGCTGCGTCAGAACTTTCTAAGACTGGTGAAAAATGTCGCGTTGTATCAATGCCAAGTTGGGATCGATTCGAACGGCTGACTAAAGATCAACAACAAGAAATATTTCCAAAAAATGTACCAGTGCTATCGGTTGAAGCCGGCGTGACAATGGGCTGGGAGCGATACGCAGATCAGACAATTGGCATCAATCGCTTTGGTACGAGTGCGCCTGGTGCGATTGCGCTTGAGAAACTTGGCATCAGCCTGGAAGCAGTGGTGCAAGCATCTAAATCACTGATCAACGACTTCAAGACGCAATGAGCGACCGACTAAGTCGTTTATTCACCGAATACGGACAAAGTCCGTGGCTAGATAATTTGAAGCGCAGTTACATCACAAGTGGAGAGCTTGATCGTGTGCGTGCCAGTGGCATCCGAGGGCTCACTTCAAACCCAACGATTTTTCAGAAAGCAATTCAAGGTTCTGATGAGTACACCGAGCAGTTCAAAGCATTGATCTCGTCGCATACGAGCACGATTGAAAGTTACTGGGCACTCGTATTGCAAGATATTCACGGTGCATTAGATGTTTTCGCGCCACTTTACGAGTCATCGGGTGGTCTTGACGGTTTTGTCAGTGTTGAGGTTGATCCGAATTTGGCTCACCAAGGTGATCTAACACTGATTGCTGCGCGTCAATTAGACGAGCGTGTCAATCGTGACAATGTGATGATCAAGATCCCGGCGACCGTAGAAGGTATCCCTGCAATTCGCGCGATGATCAGCGAGGGTCGCAATGTCAACGTGACCCTAATTTTTAGCCTTGAGAGATATCAGCAAGTTATGGATGCGTATATTCAGGGTCTTGAGCTGCTCGCAACGAGTGCACCACAAAAAGTCTCCAGTGTCGCGAGTGTTGCCAGTTTCTTTATTTCGCGCGTCGATACCGATATTGACCGATTACTTGAAAGTAATGGCAGTGACGCAGCAATTGCCCTATGCGGAACTGCTGCAGTGAATCAAGCAAAACTCGCCTATCAAATGTTCGAGAAGACATTCTCTGGCAAGCGCTGGAGCGAGTTGCTCAAGCACGGTGCGCATGTGCAGCGTCCACTTTGGGCTTCAACGTCCACAAAAAATGCCAAGTATCCAGACACGCTTTATGTCGATGCGCTAATCGGTCCCAACACTGTCAATACGTTGCCTGACGTGACTGTAGAGGCATTCTCAAGTCATGGCAATCTCGCTTTGACGATCACGAAAGACATTGACCAGGCAAATACACAATGGTCACAACTCAAAGACTTCGGCGTGGATGTTGCTGATGTTGCCGCCCGTCTTGAGCGAGAAGGTGTGAAGTCGTTTCAAAATAGTTTTGATGAATTGATATCTGTATTAACCGCAAAGGCAACAGAATTGAATCAATGAGTCAAAACACTTCGATCAACGACTCTGAATTGAAGTTGCTGATCGATGAACTTGTAACGAGCGCAATTTCGCAGCGAACAATATCCAAACTAGATAAAAAACTTGTTGTTGAACTGATCACAACTTCGCTAAAACTGGCCAACGATAAACCCAACACGTTGAATCTAAAGATCGCCACTGCGGCGATAACCGAAATGCGAGACGCATTTGTAATGTTTGCACCGTATACGAATCGTAAAAAAGTAACCATTTTTGGTTCGGCGCGAACAACTAAAGACGATCCACTTTACAAATTGACCCAAGAAGTCGCGAAGTGTTTATCTGAAAATGGTTGGATGGTCGTGACCGGTGCCGGACCAGGAATCATGGAGGCAGGCATGTCTGGTGCCGGTCGTGAAATGTCAATTGGTGTCAGCATTCGTTTGCCCTTTGAAACTTCGGCTAATCCGATCATTGCCGGCGATGAGAAATATGTATCAATGCGTTATTTCTTCACGCGAAAACTAATGCTGGTTAAAGAGTCCGATGCGTTTATTTGTATGCCAGGTGGTTTCGGCACGCTTGATGAGATGTTTGAGTTATTGACATTGCTACAAACCGGCAAAGGTAATCCTGCGCCGATTGTGTTGCTAGACCTTCCAGGTGATCCATTTTGGGAAGATGTTGATTTGTTCGTGAAGAATTCGTTGCTTCCGCGCAAGCTTGTCTCAGAGTCGGATTTGGCGCTCTATCACGTTGCATCAGGTGTGCAAGACGCCGTAGACACCATCAATAACTTTTACAGTAATTATCACTCAACACGAATAGTTGGAAACTTGACTGTGATCAGACTTCGAGACGAGATTACTGATGCCAGACTTATGGAGTTAAACCAACAATTTGCTTATCTCTCAAATGCTGGGACAATCACAAAAATAAAGCCCACTGCTGCAGAGGTTTCCGATAAAGACAATCTTGATTTATTCAGAATTGCTTTCGAATTTACAAGGCGTGACTTCGGGGGCTTACGTAAGTTGATCGATCAACTCAACAATCAATAAGCCGAATACTAAAACTATTCGTGGTTTACTCGCTAATTACTCGCTAATGAGATGACTGATCGCCTTCTCTATTGCTCGTCGCGCTTGGGTTAGCTTGCGCTCGCTATCGGGCCTCTTTGACTCTCCTGATGCATGAGCCTCTTTCAAAGCGGTGAGGGCTCGATCGCCAAGAGTCTCGGAAATATTTTTAAGCTGTTGAATAATCTCATCATTGTTTTGTTCTGAAATTTGCATGATGCAACAAGTATGCCATTAGCCTGCATCAACATGTCAAAGCCTGAAGAATTACACGAATGGATAAGTTTCGCCGACCCTGATACAGAGCAAACGTGGATGATTGATGCAACATTTCTTCGATCAAACTGGACTTGTATCTATGGCAATGGTTGCCAAGGTATTCTCGACGATGCAGACCCAACGCTGCATCAAGGATGTTGCAGTTATGGCGCACACTTTATTGATAAAGAAGATCTTGCCTCAGTAAAGAAAAGTGTCAAGCGTCTAAAGCCTGAGCATTGGCAAAACTACGATCGCGGGCAGCAGGGCAAATGGCTCGGCAAAGAAAAAGATGGTTCAGACATCACAACTTTGTATAAGGGTGCGTGCATTTTTCATAATCGCCCAGACTTCGAAGGCGGCATGGGTTGTGCATTTCATGTCGCGGCTACCGAAGAAGGCGAACGCCCAATGGATTGGAAGCCAGATGTTTGTTGGCAGGTGCCGTTACGTCTTGAACAACACGACGAAGACGAAGATCACGTTTTGTCGATTGTTCGCGAATGGAAGCGACGCGATTGGGGTGGCGGCGGTTTCGATTTTGAATGGTGGTGCACAGACGATTCTGCGGCATTCGTTGGGTCGCGACCTGTCTACAAATATTTGAAAGATGAATTGATTGAGCTATGTGGCGACGAGATTTACGACATCATCGTAAAGCAATTGCAGAAACCACAAACTACATTTTTGCCGCACCCGCAAGTACGTCGTAAAACTAAAACAAAAACTAAAACAAAAACCAAATAAAACTAATTATTTATTGTTTTTGCCAGACTTGCGTCGGTCTTCAATAGACAAATAGCGCTTTCGAATACGAATGTTCGTTGGCGTTACTTCAACAAGTTCATCATCAGCAATCCACTGAATACCAGACTCAAGCGTGTGGGTAATCGGCGTTGCTAACTTTGGTCCGTCGTCGTGGCTGTGCGTTCGAATGTTCGTCATTTCTTTGGCACGAACAGCGTTGACAACCATTTCGTCGTCTCGAGAGTTCTCGCCCACAACCATTCCTTCGTAAACCTCAACACCCGGCGCCACAAACAACGTGCCGCGAAGCTGCAAATTGTCGAGGGCATAGGCAGTTGTCGAACCTTTGCGGTCAGCAACCATCGCACCACCTAAGCGGTGCGGCAAATCGCCAGCCCATGGCATGTAGCCATCCAAGCTTTGGTGAAGTAAAGCCGTTCCACGAGTAACAGTCAGCAACATTGATCTAAAACCAATTAGGCCGCGAGACGGTGCTTGAAAACTGACGATTGTACGACCGCTGTCTCCTGGCTCGAGATTCGTCACACGACCCTTACGAGGAGCAAGCGCTTGAGTAACAGCACCAACATATTCGTCTGGCACGTCGATCGTGCCGGCTTCGAGTGGCTCATGCTTTTTGCCATCAATCTCTTTGGTGATTACTTCCGGACGACTTACCTGAAGTTCGTAACCTTCGCGACGCATGTTCTCGATCAGTACTGCTAGTTGTAATTCACCTCGTCCAGCAACTGAGATCACGTCAGGCGTGTCAGTTGTATTGACCTTAATCGAAACGTTACCGAGAACTTCTTTGAACAATCGCTCACTCAAATGGCGACTAGTTAAATATGTTCCTTCGCGACCCGCATATGGTGATGTATTTACACCAAAGCTCATTCGCAAAACTGGTTCGTCAACTTCAAGTCGCGCCAGTGGCCCGGCGTTCTCAAGTGCGGCGATTGTGTCGCCCACTTCAACCTCGTCGATGCCTGCCAAAATAAACAGGTCACCAGCAGACACTTCGCTGACTTCTTCGCGACTAATACCGCGAAACGCAAACAGAGTCGAGATTCGTCGTTTAATGAATGGCGCTGGGTTGGTCGCATTTGGGTGTTGCCAAACTGTGATTGTCTCACCCTTGCGCAAGACTCCAGCGTGCACACGACCAATGGCTAATCGGCCAAGATAGTCGGAAGCATCCAAGTTGGCGACCATTGCTTGCAGAGGTGCAGATGGATCATCTGTTGGTTCTGGGATCGTGTCAAGAATTGCATCTAGCAATGGCACGAGGTCGGCATTTTCAGCCGGCATTCCGATGCCTTTCATTGATCGTCCGTCTCTAGCAACCGCTGAGATCACCGGAAAGCTCAAGTGATGATCATGATGCGCAAGATCTAAGAAAAGTTGTTCAACTTCTAGAAGAACTTCTTCTGGACGAGCATCAGAACGGTCAACTTTGTTCAAAACGACTACAACCGGCAAGTCGCGTGCCAAAGCCTTCGATAACACGTAGCGAGTTTGTGGCAACGGCCCTTCGGCAGCGTCGACCAATAGCAAAATGCCGTCAACTAGCGCGAGTGCTCGTTCTACTTCTCCACCAAAGTCGGCGTGACCTGGTGTATCTACGAGGTTGATTTTGGTGCCACGCCACTCAATTTCGGCGGCCTTGGCCAAAATTGTGATTCCACGCTCACGTTCTTGATCGTTTGAATCCATTACGCGGTCTACTACTGCCTGGTGAGCAGCGAAGGTTCCGCCTGATTTTAAAAGGGCGTCAAGCAGGGTTGTTTTGCCATGGTCAACGTGCGCTACTAAAGCTATATTTCGGATGTTATTAATGGGGGTCTCTCAGTTTCGGCTAGTTATGAATTATCTTCATCAGTGAGCTCATCGGAGAGTTCTTCACCGTCTTCATCGAATCTCACTCCATAGCGTTCTGCAATGGCTGCATATTCGTCTTCTTGAGTCTTCGACTTGCTTTCACGCGAAACACCAAGATCTTGTGCAGTCGGGCCTGTTTGCTTCAGACGACGAGCTTCTTCAAATCGACGATGACGTCCCTTTTTCACGATAGGGCTCCAAATTTTCTCTGGGGCGGCTACCGGTTTTGGTCACCGCCTAGTGGTTAGACATTGGGATAGAGACTAGCAAGAAATCCCACTCAAAACGTGGCATTAGGCGTTATCTGCCTCAATCAGTTTGAGATGTCCGTCACGATCAACGCTTAAACCTACGGTGCCAGAGAGAATTCTGTTTAGGTCTTCACCAACAACGGCGGCTCTCCAACCTTGCGTCAAGCGAGCATCGGGAGACTTACGTAAGAAAGCGCTGATATCACTTCGTGTCGCCAAAAGAGTCGCATCAATCTTGTTTTTTCGAGCAAGTTCGCCGACCCAAGCGGTTATCAGCGTTAACGCAGGTCTCGCCCATTTCTCAACATCGTCTGATTCGTGACTCGGCAACTCAACTGTGTGTTGCGCACCTTCACGAATCGCAGTCATAATTTCTTTACAAAATTCAGAGGACAAATGGCGATCATCGACGCCACGAGTTGATGCGAGCTCTTCGACATTTTTTGGTACGCGTTGAGCAATCCCAAGCAAGGCCATGTCAGACATAACTCTTCTTGGCGGATGATCACTTCGCATCGCACGCTCTTCGCGCCACTGACCGACTGCTTGCGCTACCCCGCGCGACGAACCCTTAAGTGATCGCGCTTCTTTAAGTTTGAGCCACGCCAAACGTGAATCAATCGGCCCACTTGGTCGCGCCACAAGGTCATTGCAAGCATCGGCGACCCAGACAGTTCGACCCAATTCGTTTAGCTGTGAAGAGAGTTCGTCATGTAGATCAAAAAGATGTGCGACATCGTCTGCAGCGTAGACACATTGTGCTGTTGTTAACGGTCGTCGCAACCAATCGGTCAAGCGGTCACCTTTCGAGAGCGCGACCTTCTTGATTGCTTGAACAAGAGTGGCGAGCGACGGAGTTGAATAGCCAAGAAATCCCGCGGCGATTTGGGTATCAAAGATGTTCTTAGGTGCGACGAGCGATGCATGGCGCAAGACTTCAAGGTCTTGTTGAGCGGCGTGAAACACTGCAAGAATCTCACTCTCGAACAACCTTGCCAAACCACGTGGATCAACGGCAAGTGGATCAACAAGTGCGGTCTTTTCGCCCCACTTCAATTGAACTAGCGCGAGTTTTGGATAGTAAGTTTTTTCGCGATGAAACTCTGTATCAATCGCGTATCGGGGCTGCAACAAAATCTCATCGATAACTTCGTCTAAAGCAGATTCATCTTCTATCCAGCGGTGTGTCAACTCGGATGTTCTCCAGTGACGATTTCATTGCCGAGGCTGATCCAACCCATGGTGCCACCGGCAACATTCACCACATTTGAGATTCCGACGTCGTGCAGCATTTCACAGGCCTGCATACTGCGACCTCCGCTGCGGCAGACAACATATACAGTTTCATCAGATTCAAATTCGCTCTTATTAGAGAGCACTGTTGATAGTGGCACCAGAACCGCACCTGGAATATGCCCTGATTCATATTCGTCTGGCTCTCGAACGTCTACTACTAATGAGCCGTTTTCAACCAAAGCCGTGAGCTCGTTAACCGGAATCTCAGTAATCGCCATGTTTAAAGGTTAGTTGAAATTCGTGCAGAGAAACTCAATTGCCGAGTGCCGTCTTAAATTAAATCATCAAGAGTATTGACATTTCGCAACGCACTTTGAGGAAGATGTACATAATTTACTTTCAACCCGATGACAGCTCGATGGATTGCGCGCTCACCACTCGCAAATTGTTGTTCTAAATGTTGTAAGGTGCTTCTTCGCCACGAGCTACTTAACCATTGTGGCGAGTCGGTGGTTGCAACCTGTACATCGAACTTTTCATCTATCGCTGAGAGCTGTTTGCACGATTCAACATCAATCCACGGCACATCGCATGGCATGGTCATCAAAATCGGAGCATCAGAAATGTGCATCGCGGCCAATAAAGCTCCAAGCGGACCGGCGCCAAAAAATTCATCAGCAACAAACGTTAAATTCCATCTCGCTGCATCAACTTCAGAGCCACCTACTAGCAAGATCCGGTCAATTCCTGATTGGCGCATTGAGCGTGCAATTCGAAAACCAAATTCTTCGCCATCTACCAACGCATTGACTTTGGGTGATCCAAAACGAGAACTCTCACCGCCGGCGAAAATTGCACCTGCTACGAAGTCTTCTTGCATAATTAACTCAGAAACTATTTGCTGGCTTCGCCACTCGGATCTAGTTGCAAGAGAAACTGTTCGCACCGAACTGCCTCACTGATTTCACCAATTAACCGCGATTGTTTTGCCAACCCGCCAAGGCATCTCAGAAACCCTCGGTTAGATTCTCTCGCCCATCGCACATACCCAGAGCCGCGCCACGAATTCGCACGCAATGTGTCTAGACCGCGGTGATAACCAACTCGGTATGCCATGTATGCATCAATGCCGGGTTCGCTGAGATCACCGATTGTCGCCCAGCCCTCAAGAAATGTCGGATGATCTGCGACGACGTCGCACACCGCTCGTCGGCGGCCGTCAATTGGTACCGCCAACGCAGTATCTAATCTGAGCCGAAGTTCAGGTGTGATATTCGGAATAATCGTCTCTGGTGGTCCGCTTGCTGAAAGGTGTACTGGTTGATCGCTCATAGTCATGCCACACTAGATCACATGGATCTATTTTCACTGAATGCTGAAACTGCTAAAAATATCGGACTTGGCTCAATGGGCGGAAGCGTGCTCGGATGGCTTTTCGTACTCAAGTTTGTCAAGTCTTTAGTTACAAAGATTCTCATGCTGGCTTTTTTCGCTGGAATCGCCGTTTTGTCGTTTACGCAAAGAGACGCTCTATCAATTTGTGCCGCAAAGTTTGAAGTTCGAGAGTCAAGCATTCAAAATACTTCTTGTACTTTTTTCGGACAAGAAATTTCGCTTTCGAAAATTCAGCCGTGACGACCAACTTGATCTCACAAGTTCGCAATCAACTAGATGCCTCGCCTACGCCACGACACTTAGTCGAATTTGTTGCGAAGCAACTTTCTGCAGCCGGCTTCACTGATTGCACAGACACGAATTCGCCAGGGGGATATTTATCAAGTGGTTTTATTAAACGTTCAGGGTCAATAGTTGCATGGAGACTAGGTTCAGAAAAGATTGAGAAGTTTCGAATCATTGGCGCTCATACCGATTCACCGTGTTTGAAAATTAAGCCACATCCAAATGAATCGAGATTTGGCTGGCAGACATTGCAAGTTGAGATTTACGGCAGCCCACTACTCAATAGTTGGCTAGACCGCGACCTTGGTGTAGCAGGTCATGCGGTATTGCGAGATGGTTCGGTCAAGTTGTTTTGTACCGCAACTCCAATTGCTCGTATCTCACAATTAGCAATACACCTAGATCGTGAATTAAATGAGCGAGGTCTGATCCTTGACAAACAACTGCACCTGAGCGCCGCCTGGGCAACCGGCGAAAAGTCCCTAGATTTTTTGCAATGGGTCGCGTCGCAGATTGATGTCAAACCAGAACAAATAA
>WLFB01000180.1 GCA_009703975.1 Actinomycetota bacterium
AAGCAACCCCAATTTAAAGATAGTTTGTATCTTTATTCACAAGCGTTAGGCACATTCGCCTATTGCAATTCACTCTAAGGGTCAGCGTTGAAATTATTGCCAACTCGTAAGCCGGTCGTGCGTGGTGCGTCTTCATCCGACGACTCGCTAGGTCGCGGTGCCGAAGTTTCTGTGAGCGTCGGCATTTTTCTCGTAATTGGCTTAGTCGTGGATAATTCACTCGGCACAAGACCAATTTTCACGATTGCCCTCAGCCTGTTTTCTCTGCTCGGAAGTTTTGTTCGCATGTGGTACGTCTATGACGGCAACATGCAGGTTCAAGAAGTTAAGCGTCGCGACGCCGCAACGAGTCATATTAAAAAGCAGAATAGCCAATTGAAAAGTCCAAAATGATGACGCTTGACACGAACGCAAAAATTTCAATTTTGTCGATGCGCGACACGGGCCCGGCCCCAGAAGCCGCACTGGCGCGAGACATCATTAAGCGCGGGTTGATTGTTGCTCCAATCTTGATTGGAGTTTGTGCAATTGTTTGGGGGGCAAACGGCGCATATTCATGTGCCTATGCATTCGCAATTGTCTTCTGTAATTTTGGCTTGGCTGCCGCTCTAGTGGCCTACACGGCCCGTATTTCGTATGCATTTATGATGGCATCGATGTTGTTTGGCTATTTACTGCGCCTAGCCCTAGTGGCAGTTGCAGTCTTCGTTGTGCGCAATCTCACATGGGTCGAACTTTTACCTCTCGGATTAACAATAATTTTTGCTCATCTTGGTCTTTTATTTTGGGAATTGCGATATGTTTCTTTGTCACTTGCGTTTCCCGGACTCAAACCAAAACCTTCCAAATCAACATCGTCTAAACAAACACAGCAAACCGAAAGCTCATCTAAATGATTATCAACAGTATTCTCTCGTTTGAATTTCCGCCGATCAACGAACTGCTTCGTTGGAAGGATGTCGTTCCTGGTTTGAACAAAGTCGGAATGATTGCAGTTGCCGCGGCGGTCATCGGAACACTTTTATTTCTTTCAGCAGCGCGCAAAGATCCAAAAGTCGCACCAAAGGGTACGCGCAACCTTGCCGAAGTATGCGTTGAGTTCATTGAGAACAACATCATCATGCAAACAATGGGACGTGATGGTCTTGGATGGACACCGTTCTTGTTGACACTGTTCTTGTTCGTTTACTTATGCAATATGCCAGGAATTATTCCGTTCATTCAAATGCCAGCGACGGCGCGAATGGCGATACCGATGTTCTTGGCAGTTCTCGTTTGGGTAATTTTCAATGTGCAAGGTATCAAGCACCAAGGCTTCTTCGGATATTTCAAGAGCGTGTTGTTTCCTCCGGGAGTGCCGAAAGCGCTTTATATTCTTGTAACACCAATTGAATTTATTTCGACATTAATTGTTCGCCCGTTCTCATTAGCCGTGCGACTTTTCGCCAACATGTTGGCGGGTCACTTATTGCTCGTGATTTTCGCGTTGCTCAGCGAAGCGATGTTTGAAGCGCGTGACAAAATCTTGATACCGATCGGTGTTTTACCGTTCTTCATGCTCGTATTTTTGACTGGCTTTGAAGTACTTGTCGCTTTCTTGCAGGCATATATTTTTACAATTCTCGCGGCGGTGTATATCTCCGGCGCAGTACATCCAGAACACTAATTAATAACTAAGCAATAACTAACAAACTAGACAGGAGACACAAAAATGGAAGCACTATCAAAGATCGTCAAAGCGGCTGCTGATGCCGCTGCTGGCGACGAGAAGAACATTGCTGCCGCAGGTTCCGCAGGTTTCGCCTACGGTCTTGCTGCAATCGGACCAGGAATTGGTATCGGAATCATTTTCGGAAGTGCAATTGAAGCAATGGCTCGTCAGCCAGAGGCTGCAGGCATGGTTCGAACAACGATGTTCCTCGGTATCGCATTTACCGAAGCGCTCGCGCTTATCGGTTTCGTTGTATTCATTCTTCTTAAGTACGCATAAGAGACTTCATGCTCACAGCGTTTGTCAACATCAATTCATCTGCGCAAGTGCGCGTCACGTTCGACGTCGTATCTGCTGAGACTGGCAGCGAAGAGGGTGCACCAGTTAGTGCTGGACCGAACCCGATTGCTCCTGAAATAAAAGAGTTGGCATGGGGCGCCGGGTCTTTCATTGTGTTTTTGTTCTTCATGCGTTTGTTCCTTGTTCCCAAGGTGCGAAAAGGTATGGCGAGTCGATATGAGTCGATCCAAGCAGATCATGAGTACGCATCAGCAACACGCGATGGCGCAAAGCAAGATGTGTCTCGTTACGAATCGGCAATCGCCGAAATTCGTAGTGAAGCAGCACGTCGTCTAGAGACTGCTCGTCAGACTCTTGACAAAGAGCGCCAAGAAAAAGTTGCTCAAGTAAATGCTCAGATCGCCCAACGTCGCGCCGCGGCCGAAGCTGAAGTCGCTGCTGCTCGCGCAGCGGCCCAAAGCCAAATAGTCACTGCAGTAGGTGCTGTGACAACTCGAGCGACACAGATTGCTGTTGGGGTGTCTCCTGATGCAGCAATTGTCTCGCGTTCGGTGCAGCAAGCAATGGAAGGAACACGTTCGTGAAGTTATTTTTGTCAGCGTTGATCGCCTCTGAAGATCCGAGTCAGACCCATCACTGGTTGTTTCCGGAAAAAGCAGAAATTATTTATGGAGGCATCGCCTCGTGCATAATCTTTGCCGGACTTTACAAAATCGGTTGGCCGATGATTGTCAAGTCGATGAACGCCCGCACGGCAAAGATTCAAAAAGAACTTGACGGCGCATCAGCAGCGCGCTCAAAGTCAGAGTCGGATGCTTCAGGCATTCGTACTGCACTCGGCGATATTGAGAGTGAGCGACGCAAGATTTTGGCAGAAGCCGACACACAGGCTGCAGCGATTATCGCCGACGGTCGTGCTCGACTTGTAAAAGAAGTTACTGAACTTGAAGCGAAAGCAGTTGTCGATCTTGCAGCAGCCCGTGGTCGAAGTGGTGAAGAACTTCGCGGAGAGATCGCTCGCTTGTCTAGCGCAGCGATTTCCTCAGCAGTTGCGGCGAGCCTTAACGATCGTGCTCAACAAGATTTAATTGAAGGTTTCATTAAGAGTGTTGGAGCATCAAAATGAGCGACGCGCGGATTGAGGCATACAGCCGAGCACTTTTCGAAGTTGCCCAGGCCGAAGGCAATCTCCAAATAGTTGAAGATGAACTGTTTCGCATGGCTCGCGCAATTGAAGCCAACGAAAAGTTGCGAAGCACGTTAACCGACGCGAGCATTCCGGCTGCACGCCGTCAACAAGTTGTCGAAGAATTACTTGGCGGCAAAGCCAGTAACACATCAATTCAGCTCGTGTCATTAATTATTGGCGCTGGTCGCGGTCGCGACTTGCCAGCAATTGTCGATCGTCTTGTGCAGCGTGCATCAAGTGAGGAACAACGCGAAGTCGCCGAAGTGCGAAGCGCAGTTGCATTGTCTGACGATCAGACGAAGCGTCTCGCCGAAGCGTTAAGCAAATCAACTGGTCGCAAACTCAATCTCAAAGTTGTTATTGATCCATCAGTTCTTGGTGGATTAGTCGCAACGGTTGGCGATGAAGTTATTGATGACACAGTTCGTACTCGACTTGAACAACTTAAGACCCGAATCTGAAATATTTCTGAAAGGACATACACAAAATGGCTGAACTCACACTCTCTGCGGCTGACATCGCAGCGGCAATCACAAAAGGACTCGAGGGCTACAAGCCATCGGTTGAAGCACGCACCGTTGGCCGTGTCACAGAAGTTGGTGACGGTATTGCTCGCGTTAGCGGTTTGCCAGATTGCGCCGTCAATGAGTTGCTCGAATTTGAAGACGGAACCGTCGGT
>WLFB01000181.1 GCA_009703975.1 Actinomycetota bacterium
TGAAATGATTTTCGCACTTTGCCGTGCCGAAGTCATCGATATGTTCGAGCAACCATTCTGGATCTTCGGGAACGCCGTTTTGAAACGATGGAGCGCTCCATGCACCGTGAATCGTGCCCTCGGCTGACGCTCCGTTATCTCCGGTGATATAGATGACAAGCGTGTTGTCGGCGATTTCAAGATCATCAAGTGCGTCAATCACGCGCTTGATTTGAGCATCAGTGTGGGCAAGAAAGCCTGCGAAGACTTCCATTAGTCGGCGCGCAATTGGTCGATACCGTTCGGGGTAATCACTCCACGCAGGTATTTGTTCGGGGCGCTTGGTCAACGCAGTTTCTGGCGGAATGACACCAAGTTTTAACTGACGTTCGTAGATCTCTTGACGAAGCTCGTCCCATCCGCTGTCAAATTTGCCTTTGAACTTTTCAATCCATTCGCGTGGCACGTGGTGAGGTGCGTGCACCGCTGGTGTTGAAAAATAACAAAAGAAAGGTTTGTTTGGTGAAGAGGCTTTCTGGCGTTGCATCCAAGTGATTGTTTGATCGGCGAGATCTTCGGTTAGGTGATAATCGGGGTTACCGACGTGCGGTGATATTGGTGTTGTTTGATCGTAAACAGGTGGCTCGTATTGCGAAGATTCAGCACCCATGATTCCGTAGAAGCGATCAAAGCCGAGACCTGTCGGCCATCGGTCAAAAGGCCCAGCTGGGCTTTGCTCCCATGAAGGGGTCAAGTGCCACTTGCCAAAGCACGCGGTGCTGTAGCCAGACATGCGGAGAACTTGGGCAACAGTCGCTGACTCGGGTGGGATTGCGCTGTCGTAACCAGGAAACGAGTTGGCGATTTCGGTGATCCCGCCCATGTGTACTGAGTGATGATTGCGGCCAGTCAAAAGTGAGGCGCGCGTCGGAGAGCAAAGCGCAGTTGTGTGAAACTGATTATAACGCAGACCTTGCTTGGCGATTTTGTCAAGACCAGGTGTCGTAACTGGTCCTCCGAAATTGCCGAATGATCCGAAACCAACATCGTCGAGCATGATCAACAAAATATTCGGCGCATCGGCCGGAGCTTTAGGTGCCAAAAGTTTTTCGGGTTTTGAATCTGTTATGACCTTCTTGATCTCGCCTGAAAACTTGGGTGTTGCGCGGGGGAGATTCTGTTGACTCACGAGCGCAGGCCATCAATATCAAACACCGCGAGTGCACTTTTTGCGTTGTTTAGATTGCCTTCGATTTTCAAGGTACCCAAATTGATCGCGTCAGACAAACTCGTTACACCGGTCAAAATATCTGCCCATATTTCAATTGTTGAAGTCACTTGGATATTTGCATCGCGCCCGTCAGTTTGCTTAGCAATACAGTTTCGAATATGCAGACCAGTTTTGTCGTGTCCTGTAAAGTTGAAACAAATATTTGCGTCAAGGCCGATCGCCCGTTCAGGGTCAAGCATGACTCTCAAAATATGAACTGATCTTTCAGCTGACGCTGAAATAATTTGTCTGCGAGTAAGTCGATGAGTATTGAATCGAGACAAATCAAGCTTGCCTTCAAGATCACGTGCTCGGGTTAAGCACCAATTTCGAATATTGGCCGCAGTTGTTCGTTGTGCGATCAGTCGAAGCGTGCTTGCTAGAAGTGAACGGTCTGAAGTTTCGCTATCAGCGCTAAAGCTAAGCCACGATCCAAGTTCGCATGCCCAACGTAAGTCGTTATTTTGAATCGCTTCTCGGGCGATGTTGCGCACAATTTCGCGGCCGCCGAAGCCCGCAATCATTCTGTTGGCGTGTTCTTCGCGAGGTAACGGAAACAAGTTCGCTGGGTCACCATCAAACCAGCCGAATAGTCCGCTGCGAATTTGACGAACATGATGTTCGGAAACGCCATAAAACTCAGAAGTCAAATTATCGTCGTCATAAAAATCTGGTAATCGAATCTCGTGAGCCAGTTCTGTGCTTGTGTGCCCGCGATTCGTCAGGCGAACTGTTTGATCCCATAAAAACTGTATTGAATCTCGATATTTTGTGACGCGGTTGAGAATTTCGTCAGCGCCACTAATCGGCATGCCATGCGCACCGACCAAATGATCTGCATTTAGTGACAGCAAGTGGTCAACGCCGTTGAGCATTATTCGTGGGTCACGATATTCTTCACCGCGAATTGCAAAAATATTGAATAGCACTGGCCAAACTAAGTTGTTGACCGCACAGCCAAGTGCACTGAACCAAAAAGTTACAGAATCATCGGCGTCAGAAGGTGCTGGAGTCACGTCAATGCTCAGCCCGGCAACTTCAATAGTGCATTGTGAGTTAAAAGTGTATTTAGGTTCAATAAAACCATTCGTCTGAGTTGTGTGCTCTGGGTTGCGGTAGAAACGACCCAACCCAACATTGACAATGCCGTCTGGGCCATCTTGAGGCAGAGTGATCGCAAATTGCTCTACTAATCCACGACCGTATGACGGTGCAATTTCAGCCGTTGCTCGCACTCGGTTGTAGGCAATCTTCTCATGTCCCCAAATTTGAACATCTTGTGTTGGGTCATCATCGAGCACTGCCTGTGTGCCAGAAACATAATGAAAATGCGTGTAAAGAACTGCAACAATTGGCCGTGAAGTCTTAGTTCGTAATTCGGCGATCGCAGCACGCATTTCTTCGTTTGACTCGCCGGTGTCGATTGCGATGATTCCGTCTGGCGCATCAATAAATGTTTGATTCGATAATCCGTTGCCGACTAGACACCAAACACCTTGACGGACTTCGTAAAAATTCCGAACGAGACGTGCAGATTGTTCAGCGTGGTCGCGGTGAGTTACTTGACCACTCGCCAATGTGATTGTGTTGCGATTATCAGGTTCAAAACTTCGCGCGCGCTTTGATTTGGTCATACTTAAGTGTAATTCGTATGTTGAGTCGTGTCTGGAGAAATTTCATCTGGCCAATTTGAGTGCCAGATATTGGCTGCACTTGTACCGACATGCAGTGGAGCCCGATCAAAGTTAGCCAACGGTTCAAGCAGCGGTTTGACGATTACATCCCATCGTGGTTTCGAAAAGAACGGAAACGACTGTCGATGTTTGCCTGTTCGGTTGATGACTCGATGTGGTGTAGAGATCAAGCGACCGCCACTCCAAAGTTCAAGCATGTCACCAACATTCAAAACCATTCCCTCTGGTGGGCACTCTGCGGCGATCCATTCATCGTCGAGCGTGCGAACTTCTAATCCGCCAACTGGATCATGTGCCAGCAATGTCAACAAGTTGAAGTCTTTGTGAGGGTGCTGTCCCCATGTATCACTGAGTGCTGGAGTGGGCGGATAATTCAACAACGTCATATTTGTCAATGGGCTTCTCATGCTCTCAAGAATTGAATTTTCATCGATACGCATCGTTTTGCAAAGCGCAATTATCAGATATTCACTCACGCGAGTCAGTTCACGCCAGTAATTCATAACTGGTGTCTTTATGTCTTCGGCGATATTCGGCCATTTGTTCGGTCCGTAAAGATTGCAGTCTTTACAAATCTGATCATCCGGGTCTGTCTCGTTGTGAAGTTTCCAGGCCTCGTATTGATCTGCATTTCCTTTGCCTGAGTTTGGCGTAAAAAAACCCAGTGGTACGAAGCCTCGATAGTTGCCTTTCACGACAGTGTCCTTAAGCAAGATATTTCGCGGTGTTTCAAAAACGGTGGCAACTGCCTTGCGCATTTCTGTAACCGTCGTGTCAGCAACTTGATGGCCGATAATGATTGCAAAGCCAACTTCACTCAACGCTTTATAAAGCAACCCCGCAGAATTCGTGAATTCTAAAGTTTCTAGATTCTCTATAACTATTGCCGAGATATCAACGATCGGCAGTCGTTTGTTCATTGCTCTAGTTAATCA
>WLFB01000182.1 GCA_009703975.1 Actinomycetota bacterium
AAAAGGTTTCGTAACAAAACGATGTACTCAACAGGAAGTTTGGTCCCTAGAAAAATTGCTGGAGATTGACTTGGCTGCGTGATCAAGTTAGGCATTCGATTTCCCAGGCCTTGACCATTGTCCCAAACTGGAATGGCAAACACTTTTACAATGCCAACGGCAGGCGAACGACCATCCTCCCACGAGTTCTTGTATTGAACACCAAGGTTTTGCTCGGTCTGCGAAAATCCCACACTATTACCCCGTGGGTCTGTGCTCTTATCCGAAACCAAAAACAACGCCAACAAAAACGCAGCAAGTCCAAAAACTAGCGCTGAGAGCACTGAGATAAGTCGGTCAGTATCTAACGAAAACCTTGACATCAGCAAAATTATGTTACCCGAGTGCAGAAATCGGCGCGCTCAGAAATACTGCAAAAAAGTAATCAGTAGACTTATTTAAGTACTAAACGGGAAAGGCCCCGCGCAATGGCGGGACCTCTCAACCTATTTGCTAAGGCAACTGGGGGAGCTGCCTTAGCAATAATGCGAAGAACCTGGGGGAGGCTCTTCGCTATGCCTTAATTATGCTACAAATCACCCCTATATCTCAAGGCGAACGACAAGATATCCCCTATCATTTTTAGAGATATGGAACTGCGCCAACTTCAGGTTTTAGTGTCAATTGCTGAAAACGGATCGTTCTCCGGCGCAGCTCGAGCCTTGTCGACGGTTCAAAGCAATATTTCGGCACACATTTCTAGGCTAGAAAATGAACTCGCAACGATTTTGGTTGAGCGTTCAACTGGTCGGCTCACACAAGACGGACAAACAGTCGTCGACCACGCGCGACAAGTTTTTATTCAAATTCAAGACATCGCCGCCGCAGTTGAATCAAACGAAAAAGATATCGCCGGCGAAACTCGACTGGGTTGCATCGGCACCACCGGACGATGGTTGATGCCCCGTCTTTTGCCAACGCTTGCACAAAGATTTCCGAATATTCATATCACAATTTCCGAAGGAAGCACTTCGAGTCTGCTCCCACGTCTGATCGATGGCTCACTTGACGCATGCATTGTTCACTTACCGGTTGAGCACGACAATCTTGAATCAATCGCATTATTCGCTGAAGATTTAATGCTGCTTGTCGACAACAAACACGAATGGTCAACTCTTGACAAAATCACGATTGCCGAACTCGCAACAAAGCCATTGCTGTTGCCACCAAAAAACACAGCCCTACGACGCATCTTGGATAAAGCAGCAGGGTCACATCGCCTTGTCTTAAAAACGCAAGCCGAAATCGACGGCGTTCGACTTTTGACTTCACTTGCCTTCGAAGGTTTTGGCGCGGCCATCGTGCCCGCAACGGCCGCCCCAGATTGGCTTACGGGAGAGTTCAAACGAATTCAAGTTCCCGAGCTCCCCCGGCGTGTTGTTGGCTGGGTGCAACGAACACGACCTCTAGCGAGCAAAGCCACCCAAGCAGTCGGCTCTGTTGTCCGAGAAGTAATTGAAAAAACTAACGACCAGCAACCAGGTGTGCATACGGGTAAGGGCGCATTCCCTCTCAAACGTTCTTCTTAAGTAACCTTAAGGATTATGACGGTTCATCTCCAGCGAGCGGTTAAAGGTGCCGCGGCTGCAGAGGTTCGCTGGCTCGAAACAATTGGTCGTCGGGCTGTTTGGGTTGATGTGGATGAGTCGGTGCGTCGCGGCGCGCTTTCCGCAGAGGCATCAGGCGTTATCGCCCACGCGGCGGACACTGCGCGCGAAAAAGGTTTGCCGCTCGTAATGACGATCGGCAGTTCAGGGGCAGACATCGTCGAAGGTGTTGCAGCGTTACACGGTTGGGGTCAAGCGGCAAAAGCAATTGCTAAATGTTCTGGTTACGTGCCGATCATTACTGTTGTGACTGGCCCTGCTGTTTCTGGTCCCGCGTTATTAATTGGCCTGAGCGACATCGTAATTATGACTAGCGATTCGTATGCCTTTGTTAGCGGACCAACGATGGTCGCCGAGTTCACCGGAATAAAAATCAATAACGACGAACTTGGTGGTGCAGATATTCATGCAAAACAAAGTGGCGTTGCACATCTTGTTGTTGCAGATCGCGAATCAGCGATTGCCGAAGTCGAACACGTGCTTTCATTTTTGCCTGACAATGTCGACGAAATTGCGCGAGCAACCACGACCTCGGACCCTGTTGATCGACTCACACCAGAGGCCGGCGAATTGATACCAACTTCATCAACAGGAAGTTACGACGTCAAACAAGTCATTCAAGCCATTGCCGATGATGGCTATTTACTCGAACTTCGTGCTCGTTGGGCGTCGAACATTGTCACTTGCTTAATTACTATCGCTGGGCAAAGCATCGGAGTGGTCGCTAATCAGCCAACAAACTTGGCTGGCACGCTTGATATTCCTGCCTCGCAGAAGGCTGCGCGATTCGTCTCATTCTGCGATGCGTTCAATATTCCGATTTTGACTCTTGTTGACACGCCTGGTTTCTATCCAGGCAAAGATCTTGAATGGCGTGGAATGATCCGCCACGGAGCGCAATTAGTTTTCGCATATGGCCGAGCAACGGTGCCCCGCGTCTGCGTGATTCTGCGCAAGAGTTACGGTGGTGCCTACATCGTTATGGACTCAAAAAAAATGGGCAACGATATGTGTATGGCATGGCCAACTGCCGAACTCGCGGTTATGGGCGCAGGTCAGGCTGCCGCGATTCTTCAACGCCGTGCAACACCGCAAGAGCGCGAGGCGTTTGAGCAAGATTATGTTGAGCGATTGCTAAATCCGTATGTTGCTGCTGAGCGTGGGTATGTAGACAGCGTTATTGATCCAGCAGATACGCGTCGAGAGATTGCCGCAGCGTTTGCGATGCTTAGCAACAAGCGTGAAAAACTCCAGGCTCGCAAGCACGACAACACGCCGTTATAGAGGTCCCGACAACACGTCCTGCGCTAGATTGAATCCGGGACAGGAAGCTCCCGCAACATAAAAAGGACACCACAGTGGCTGAAACAATCACCATTATTGATGACCGGACTGGTAAAAAAGTTACGGTTCCACTTCGAGACGGCGTATTTCCGTCGAGCGCATTGCGTGAACTTGACCCCGATCTACGAATGTACGACCCAGCGTTTTTGTCGACCGCAGCATGTGAATCTTCGATTACATACATCGATGGCGACGCCGGAATCTTGCGCTACCGCGGATATCCAATAGAGCAGCTGGCCGAAAAATCTACATATCTTGAAGTTGCATACTTGTTGTTGAACGGCGAGCTGCCAACTACTTCACAACTCGAAAAATGGAACTACGACGTCATCCATCACACGATGATTCACGAGAATATGCGCAAGCGTTTTGTCGACGGCTTTCACTACGACGCACACCCAATGGGGATGTTTGTGTCTGCGGTTGCCGCACTCGGAACCTTTTATCCTGAATCAAAAAATATTTTTGAACCTGCTTCGCTTGAAAAACAGATCTTGCGGTTGATTGCCAAAGTTCCAACACTTGCTGCAATGTGCTATCGATTTAGTTCGGGTTTACCATTCGTCTCTCCTAATAACTCAATGAGTTACCCAGAAAACTTCTTGAACATGATGTTCAGACTTGGCGACGATCACACTGTCGACCCGCGACTCACGAGAGCAATGGATCTGCTTTTCATCTTGCACGCTGACCACGAGCAGAATTGTGGAACAACGGCCATGCGAGTTGTCGCATCATCGCATGCTGACCCATTTAGTGCGATGTCAGCTGCATCGTCTGCTCTCTATGGGCCACTTCACGGTGGCGCTAATGAAGCAGCAATAAATATGCTGACCGAAATTGGCAACATCGACAATGTTGAAGGGTTTG
>WLFB01000183.1 GCA_009703975.1 Actinomycetota bacterium
TAACGCGCGACATAAGCCGACGAGTCAGCAAAAACTAAACCAATTATTGGAGCGTCAAGTAAATGTTTCCATTTAAACGAAGAACGCTTTTCAACTGGCAATGTTGTATCCCAAAACTTAGAAGTTTCATTGTCTTGCAACACCAAAAAATGCCAACCTTGTGTCTTGCCCGCTGATGGTGCCCGCGATGCGAGATCAACTATCCGTTCAACTAATTCTGGTGCGACAGGATCTTTGCGAAAAGATCGCACCATCTTGCGCGAGCGAACACAGTCCGCAAACTGCACGGCAAAACTCTTAGTGTTTGCCGAGCTTCAAAAGATTCTCGGTCATCGTCCAGCCATGCACCACGAGCACGCCAGCCTTCTTTGCCGAAACAGTCTTAAACATTGCATTAATTTCCGCAGGAGCCTTACCTGGCTTAAGCGATTTGAAATCCATAAATCCACTTTGACCATTGCTCTTGATCACAAATGACTGTTCGTCATAAGTCGATTCACAACCAAAACGACGGGCCAGACGGCGACCCCAAGCACGCTCTTCGCCGACTGCCTTGTGATCAGGTCGAGGAATCATTTCTGTGAGCGACTTGAACGCCTCAAGCGCATCAGAGTCGATGAACCGTGACCCAACGACTACGTCTTCGTCAGGAAACGCCATAAGTGCGCGATGATAGGCCTCGCCCATCAGGCCTTTTAGAATCTGATCGCGTTTCGTTGTCGGTTTGACACTCAGCATGCCCAATAACACACACGGTGTGCCACCAATTCGCTCGAGCGTTGAGAACATGAACCCGTGCAACTTGTTATCAAGTCGCGCACTGGCAAATAGAACCCAATCTTCTTTTGCTTTTGAAATTGCGCCGATTCCGAATGAACCGCCCATCGAGGCGAGTTCGTCAAGATCAGTATCTGTTAATTGTGAAGCATCTTTGGTCTTGACAACAAGCGACATAACACCTCTATTCTGCCAGCAAAAATGCTCAATTCCGATGGGTCGGCTTAATTAACTGCAATCGAATTAATTAACCGATATAAACGCTGTCACCGTAAGACGCACGAAGTCTTCCCATTACACGATCAATATCTACATTGAACTCATCAGGCAGACGCAACGCGGTCGCACCGATATGCAGTTGAACAGGTGTATGCCCGGTGTGCTCGCGCAATAAATCTCGCAACTCGTTGAGATCTTCTGGCGATGGCGAAACACCTGGCAAGTCAATATGCACACTCAAATCACTCGCCCGCATCGGCTCGACAATTTGAATCTCTTGAGCATTGAACGCAATCAGTGATTCATCTCGTCGATCAAGTCGACCACGAACTAGGACGATCTTATCTTCTTCGATTAAATGACCAAATTTTTCATAAGTCTTAGGAAACACCGTTACTTCAATAGAGCCTTGCAAATCTTCTATTTTTAGAATCGCCATTTGTGCACCCTTGCGCGTGAACTTACGGTCAACAGAAGTGATTACTCCACCTAATTTCAAGAATGCACCATCTGCTTTTTCTTCAAGATCAATTAACGAACACTCGACCTTTCGACGCAACTGGCCTTCGACTCCACGCAATGGATGATCGGAAACATAGAGGCCCAGCATCTCACGCTCAATTTTTAGTTGTTCTGATTTCTCATAATTAATTTGAGGAATCTCTATTCGCTCAGAATATCCAGAATCCGCTCCATCGTTATCGCCAAACAGACTCATCACCCCTTGATCGCGCTCACGGCGACGTAACAAAGTGTTTTCAATTATCGGTTCAAATACTGCAAGCAAACCCTTGCGCGGGTGGCCGAGCGAATCAAATGCACCGGCCTTGATCAGCGATTCAACAGTTCGTTTATTCAGCGTTGACACTGGCGCACGGTCAGCAAAATCATAGAAAGAAGTAAACGGCTGATTTTTGAGCCGATATTCGACCAGATGAGTTATTAAAGCTTCACCAACATTGCGAATGGCCGACAAACCAAAACTGATAACTTTCTGATCGCCATCAATTATCGGCACAAAATCAACTCCGGAGGTATTGATGTCTGGCGTTCGCACGACAATGTCGCTGGCCCGAGCATCTGCAAGAAACACTGCCGCACGTTCATAGTTTGCTTTGACACTCGTCAGTAGACATGCGATGTACTCGACTGGATAATGTGCTTTGAGATAAGCGGTTTGATATGAGAGAAATCCGTAGCCGTAGGCGTGGCTCTTACCAAATGCGTAGTCCGCAAAATGCTCGATTGAGTCGAATAGTTTTTCGCCCAACACGGGTCCGTATCCCATGTCGACGCAACCACTCTCAAAACTCACACGCTGTTTGGCCATATCTTCACGGTTCTTTTTGCCACACGCCTTGCGCAAGTCATCTGCTTTTTCGAGGCTGTACCCCGCAAATTTTTGAGCAACGCGCATCATGCTCTCTTGATAAATCATCAAGCCATATGTATCACCGAGTAAATCTTGTGCATCGGGGTGAAACAACTCTGGCTGTTTTCGACCATTTTTAAAATCTGCATAATCATTGTGCATATTCGCAGCCATTGGACCTGGTCGATAAAGCGCAACGATTGCCGCCAAGTCATCCAAGGTGCTCGGCACCATACTGCGAACTAATGCGCGAATATTTGTCGACTCAAGCTGGAATACACCAATCGTGTCGCCGCGACGAAGCAACTCAAATGTCTTCGCATCATCAAACAGAACTTTGTCAATATCAAAATCAGGATCACGCAATTCTTGAATCATCTTGTTCGTATCTGTGATCACATCCAAGTTTCTTAAGCCGAGAATATCCATTTTCAAAAGGCCAAGTTCTTCGACAGCGTGCATTTCGTATTGCGTCACGATTGGTGCGAGTTCGGCGTCTTGACCCGACTCGGCTTTTCGTTGAATCGGCAAATACTGTGTGAGTTTTTCTTTGGTGATCACTACTGCAGCAGCGTGGATACCAACATTTCGTTTTAGACCTTCTAGACCACGGGCAACATCCAACACCCGCTTTACATCCGGGTCGAGGTCATAAAGCGACCGTAACTCACTAGCTGCTTTGTACCCCGCCAAGTGTTTGTCATTTTCTTCAAAGCAATATTTAAGAGGAGTATCGCGACCCATCACAACGGGTGGCATCAACTTGGCAATCTTGTCACCTAATCCGTAAGGGAATCCGAGGACTCTCGCTGCATCGCGCACCGAGTTGCGGGCCTTAATCGTGCCGAACGTAATAATCTGCGCTACGTGGTCTCGGCCGTATTTAGTTGAAGCGTAACGAATCATCTCATCGCGATATCGAGAGTCAAAGTCCATGTCGATATCTGGCATGCTGCGTCGCCCAGGATTCAAGAACCGTTCAAAAAGTAAGTCGTAGCGAATCGGGTCGAGATCGGTTATCCGCAATGAATATGCAACAGCGCAACCAGCAGCCGACCCACGACCAGGCCCGACGCGAATTGATTGATCTCGTGCATAACGAACAAGATCCCAAACAATCAAGAAATAAGAACTGAATCCCATTGTCTTGATCGTTGCTAGTTCGTATGCAACGCGTTCAACAACGTTGTCTGGAAGTTTTTCGCCCCATCGTTGTTGAGCACCGAGCCATGTCAGATGTTCTAAGTATGCATGGTCATCTGCAAACCCTTCAGGGATTGGAAAGTCGGGCAACACTGGCACACCAAAATCAATTTGAACTTTTGCGCGCTCGGCTATCCACAATGTGTTGTCACATGCAGTTATCTGCTCACGAAACAGCCAACGCATTTCTTTGGCAGATTTGAGATAGTGCTCTTGACCTTCAAACTTCAAACGGTTCGGGTCGGCAATAGTGCTACCAGTTTGCACACACAA
>WLFB01000184.1 GCA_009703975.1 Actinomycetota bacterium
CAAAGGAGTAATCATCATGCCGCCAGTTTCTGTCTGCCACCAAGTATCAATAATTGGACAACGCGAATGGCCAATATTTTCGTTATACCAAATCCATGCTTCAGGATTTATCGGCTCACCTACCGTGCCGATTAATCGCAAGGAAGTTAGATCATGTTTGGCTGGCTCTTGTGCGCCCCACTTCATGTAGGTACGAATTGCGGTCGGTGCAGTATAAAAAATAGTTGCTTTATACTTTTCGATAATTTGCCAAACGCGATCGTTGGCTGGAAAGTTCGGAACACCTTCATACATAATTTGCGTTGCACAATTTGCCAGTGGTCCGTAGACGATATAACTGTGACCAGTAACCCAACCGACATCGGCCGTGCACCAAAAAATATCCGTCTCAGGCTTGTGGTCAAAAACGTATTTGAAAGTGGTAGTCACATGTGCCAAATAGCCTGCAGTTGTGTGCATGATGCCTTTCGGCTTGCCGGTTGTGCCAGATGTATAAAGCAAAAATAATAAGTGCTCGGCTTCCATGGGTTCAGCTGCGCAAATCGCTTCGGCCGTCAACATCGCTTCGTGATACCAAACATCACGACCAGGAGTCATTGAAACTTCGTTATTGCCGCGTTTTACGACAACAACATGTTCGATAGTCGTAGTCGTCTTTAAGGCCTCGTCGGCTTGAGACTTCAGCGGAAACACTTCTCCACGACGCCAACCGCCGTCTGCGGTGATCAAAAGTTTTGCTTCAGCATCATTGATGCGATCTGACAGTGCTTGGGCAGAAAAACCGCCGAACACAACACTGTGTGCTGCACCGATTCGAGCGCACGCCAACATCGCCACCGCGGCCTCAGGAATCATCGGCAGATAGATATTTACTCGATCACCTTTTTCAACTCCTAGATTTTTCAAAACATTGGCAAATTTTTGCACCTCTCCTAACAACTGAGAGTACGTAATCGTTCGTGAGTCACCAGGCTCACCTTCCCAATAGAACGCAACTTTGTCACCTCGGCCAGCGATCACATGTCGGTCAAGACAGTTATATGAAACGTTGAGTGTTCCGTCACTAAACCACTCGGAGTATGGCAAATCCCATTCAAGTGTTTTCGTAAACGGTTGCGACCACGTGAGAAGCTCTCGCGCATGACGTGCCCAATACTCGGCGAAGTCTTGCTCACCTTCTTGATAAAGACTTTGATCAGAAATAATTGCAGCCGCTTTAAACTCAGCCGACGGCGGAAACTTTCGCTGTTCATATGAAAGTGCATCAATTGCGCTAGATTCTTGGTTCATGTTCTTTGCCTTTAACTTGGTGTCAGTTGCATCTCAATAATCTCACACCGATGGTTGTACCACAAATCACCGTTGCGATGCCTGTCTACAATGGCGAAGGCTACGTGCACTTGGCAATTCAGTCAGTTCTGGACCAAACATATTCTGATTTTGAGTTACTGATAGTCGATAACTGCTCAACCGACGGAACATTAGAAGTTGTCAAGGCGTTTTCGGACCCTCGAATTCGTCTACATGTCAATTCATCCAACATTTGAACCTTGGTGACCTTTTGGACGCAACTTGCTTAGAAGAACAAATAGCTGGATTCCTCAAAGATACATAAGAATATATCGGCATTGTGAATTGCAAGAAAAGAGTTATCAACCAAAATGGCAAAAAAGTAATGCTTGGTTTTGCTTTCAGGGCCAAAGCAAAATTATCTCTGGAAGTTTTGCAATTCGAAAGTCAATAAGGTCTGGGCGAAACATTATTGGTGAACCTTCTTTTGTGCTCATAAACACCAGTGCCCTAAAAGCGTCTGGACCTTTTGAATTACCTGAATTCACCCCAGACATAAAGATGTGGTTCAAAATTTTGCAGAAAAAAGATTTGTATTTTATTGATAAAACTCTCGCGAGTTATCGTATCTCTGAGCAATCAACGAGTTCGTCGGTATCAAAGTCTCAAGGTGCACAGTTTGTGGCGTTAATCAATGAGATGATGAAAACTGATTCAACAATCATCGGATATATAAACGCGAAAATTGGCGTGATTCGAAGTCATCTAGACTCGCAACTTCGCAGAATAATCACCAAGATTTCATCTAGTTAGCTATTGGCCTAGAAGCGACTTCAGACCGGTTTCTAAATCAATAAGTGGCTCATAGTTAGGTAACTTTTTTAGACCTTCAATTGGCGCATAGATCTCACGTTTGCGATCGCGTGACGCATCAAAAGTACAACACATTGATTTGCCGGAAATTTTCTCGATTCGAGCCACTAACTCTCGGACTGAAATATTTTCGGTCGGTTGCATTTGAACTCTCCAGACCTCTTTAGATGGAATTGACTGATGATCGTCAATGACTTGGGAAATACCACGAGCGACATCAGTGATATGCATCAATGACATGTTCTGCCGACCACTTCCTAGCTTCAAAGTACCCTTCGATCCAACATGGGATATCAGTAAATCTATTAATTTTCGTCTGACATCATTTGCGCCGTACGTATCACCGATTGTGATGTCAGCGACTTTTAATGATTCAGATTCAGCATAAAAGTCAAGAATTTTCAAAAAAGACTCTTTAGTTGCGCCGTAAAGAGAAAGTGGAGAATATTCCTTGCTTTCGAAGTGTTGAAAAAGTGTTGAAATATTAATCACGGTTGAATTTGGTTTTGCACGTGCAAGAGCGTCTATGAGTCGCATGGGAAAGTGAATATTTGACTCAACTAGTTTTGTAATGTCGTCTGCTGAGTGAAGGCTTGAATAGTGCGCCGCTAGGTGAACTAGGACAACCGGACCATCAATCTTTGCAAAAAATGCTTCGAATTCAGTTACTGTCGCACTGCTGTCAACTGATGCGATTTCTTCTCTTTGAAGATTGGGTGGGTTGTTCAAGTTATTTCGACAAATAGCAATAACTGGGTGATTTAAATTTCTGATTTCTTCGACAACATGGCGACCTAAAAACCCGGATGCTCCTGTTATAACAACAGATGGGCCATTACTCATCTGAACTAGTCTAAATGCTCCTACAACGACTGGTCAGAAAGACTCAAAATTTATGGAGCGCAAAATTTCTGACACCAATCTGCAATTCGGTGCAACCGACTGGTTGCTGGCACTTGGAATGGCACTTACTTGGGGATCATCGTTTTTATTAATTGACATTATTATTCGTTATGCACCGACAAGTTTTGTTCCTTTTGGAAGATCGTTTTTTGGAATGGTCGCGTTATTTCTCGTTCCTGGTTCGCGAAACAAAGTTGCGCGCGAACATTGGCCGAAAATATGGGTTCTAGGTCTGATTTGGATGGCGCTACCGTTCTTATTGTTTCCAATTGCTGAAAGAACCGTTGCTAGCAGCATCGCCGGAATGATGAACGGAGCGCTTCCGGTTGTTGTGATCGTCGTGACTTCAGTTTGGATGCGAACTAAACCGTCCACTCAGCGCATCGTTGCGGTTCTTGTTGGATTTCTTGGCATCGTTTTGGTTGCTGTGCCATCAATTAATGAAGGCACTTCTGCCGACGCTAAAGGAGTGTTTTTCTTATTAGCTGCATTGATGTGTTACGCAGTTGCGCTGAACATAGCACGGCCGCTTCAGGCGACTTACCCGCCTGCAACCTTGATGCTGAGAGTTGTTCTGATATCAACCGTTTTATCTGCACCGCTTGGGCTGTATTCACTAAGAGCTACAACATTCACCTTTGCGTTGTTCGGAGCAACTTTTGTACTGGGTGCATTAGGTTCGGGCATTGCATTTCTGCTGTTTGGCACACTCTTAACACGCACGGGAACTGTTCGGGCAATGATCCCGACATATTTTACGCCTATCGTTGGAA
>WLFB01000185.1 GCA_009703975.1 Actinomycetota bacterium
AGTTCCGATTTGTTTTGAAGCTTCAGACAAACCTGCGGTGATTTGTAAAATTAGTTTGCGAGAACGAGTCGAAAAACCCTCAAGTTGTATCTGAACGCCATAACGAAATCCTCGACCGACTTTTTCGCCGAATGCTTCGCTAGTCGTTGCCCACAAATCTTGAAGGTGTGTGCGCACCTGAATTTCAAAGATCATTCCATCTCGACGAAGCTCTAGGTGTACCGCGCGATAGCCATTATTCGAGTTGACTCGCCTATCAATTATCTTGTAGCGGTCGCTTTGAATCGACTTAGCTATACCCCGCACGACAGCATCTTGAACCGCAATGTTGTTCGGGACAACGACTCTGCATCCGATGATGTCCCTAATGTTGCTTAATCGCAGAGTTGACCGTAACAATTTCTCGCGAATAGTCAGCGTATTTTTTAGTCGTCCGGAGATAGTGAGATGTTGCAAGTTGTTCATCTGATCGAGTTCAGATTTGAGTGAATCCAATGAACTTCGCCATTGTTGGCGCAACTCGCGAAACACGGCCCAGTCGGCGGGGGTCATTGTGCTGGTGCGAATCGCCTCGCCGAGTTCATCAAGAACTTTTGTTGAAGGCAGCACGCATTCATGTGTGCGATAACGCTTAAGGGGCGCCGAGAAATTCGTGCGACGAATGAGAAATGCAGAAGATGTTGCGTTACAGTCAGATGCCGAGAACAGACATGCATCTAGAAATTGACCGCCGCGACATACACCAGTTTCGACTCGTCGAAACGCATCCGCCACAAGAATTGCCAGACGGGCACGTATTGCTTCGCCTCGAACGCGCAGCCCTGACTTCTAACAATATTTCGTATGCGTTTAGCGGTGAGATGCTTGACTACTGGGGTTTCTTTCCGACTGAAGCTAATTGGGGTCGCCTGCCGGTGATGGGTTTCGGCGTTGTTACCGCATCAACTTGCGCAGACATTGAAGTCGGCGGTCGCTACTTCGGGTTCTTCCCCCTTGGCGATCATCATGTTGTGCAGGCACAGTCATCAAGTAGTGGCTTTACCGATATCGCCGAGTGGCGCGCGAAGCACGCATCAACCTATAAAAACTTCACCCGCGCACCGGCAAATGAGAAAGATGATCGAACCGCGATTTTTCGTGGTTTGTATATGACATCGTTTTTACTTGAGGATTATTTGCGAGAAAACAATTTCTTTGGCGCACAACAAATCATTATCACTAGTGCGTCGAGCAAAACATCGATTGCGCTTGCCAACTGCTTACAACGTTTCTCAGATGTAAAAGTTATAGGACTAACCTCAGCGCGAAATTTATCATTCGTAAAAGATGTCGGCGAGTACGACGAGATAATTGACTATCAAAATCTTGACGCGCTCAACACACAAGTAAAGTCAGCTGTTGCTGACATGGCCGGCAATCCGCAGATCATCGCCGATGTGCACACCCGACTAAAAACCAAAGTGACGTATTCATGCAGTGTTGGTGCAACACATTGGGATGCAACACGAACAAACATAGTCATCCCTGAGCCGCGACCAGAATTCTTTTTTGCTCCGTCGCAACTCTCGAAGCGCAGTAAAGAATGGGGTCGCGAAGAGCTGAACCGACGCATTGATGATTCGCTCGCGGTATTTATCGATGGCACAGAAAAATGGTTGACAATTCAGCACGCCCATGGCGCAACAGAAGTTGCCGAAGTTTATTCGACTCTCGTCACGGGTCAGATTGATCCGCAGATTGGCAATATTGTCTCGTTTGACTAGCTAGCTAGCTAGCTAGCTAGTTTAATTTGGCAGTGTGTATGAGTTCTCGAACTCATCTTGCAACACAATTGCAATTTTGTCTGTCGTGTCAATAACTAATTCGGTTTCCAAAATTCGAGTTCGATACGACCAGCCGCTTGGCATTGCGAGTCTCTCACCAAGAGTAGGCAAAGTTTCTTCACTCATCGTCGGGTCAACACCAATGCACAGCGCCTGCAAAATATATGCCTTACCATCTGGGTTAACTAATTCATAAACGGGTTTACCTGCATCAAAGAAAAATACCGCTCCACGGTTTACATGTTTCTCGGTGTAGGGGCTCGAATTCGCCTTGTCACCTATCGCGAGTGTGGCAATGCGCCGAAACATTATTCCACCAAACTCACGAAACACAGGTTCTACTGGATCAACCTTCAAACCAAAACCATCCAGCACCCAATAGCGAGGTCCGTTCAATTTCACAAACACTGCGTCCATTTCTTTGGCGATCGCGGCGGCGTCGAGTTTCTCCCACAAATGTTGCGGGCAGTCGTTCAACAGTTGTGTGCCGTAAACCTCGGCATGCAGGCCGTCTTCACGCAAGAAGATCGGCAGCACTTCGCCGTAGCGAACGCCGCGCATATTGTCGATTAGTCGTTCAGTAACTTTAGATTCGGCCATAATCTCACCTTTCGCAGGAGTAATAGCGCAATATTAGTGCGCACGACCAGAAGTTAACGGACCGAAGCAATCTGATAATAGGGCGCAAAACTCACTGTTACTATCTTGTTAGATCAGATATGGATAATTCGCACAAGAACCGAATTTTTTCTTCCATCGTCGTATTTATAATTTTTAGTTTCGCATCTCAACATGTTGCTCAAGCATCTCAACAAGGTGGTTCATGCACTAAGGCGGGTGCGACTGCGACAGCCAAAGTCAGCGGCAAAACAGTTTCACTACTGTGTAAGAAAATTGCGACAAAACTTAAGTGGGTGCAAGTTAATGAGCCAGTATCAACCACGCTTACCGGCTCGACTACTGTGCTGATTGCTGGGTCAACTACTGTGCCGGTTTCTGCTCCGACTTCAAAATGTGCAATTAACAAAATCTGTGCCGTCGGCGATATCGGACCGGGCGGAGGCGTTGTCTTCTACGTTTCAGACATAACTATTGATTTGGTTTCCGGCATCAGCGCGGGTGGCAAATATCTCGAGGCTGCCCCTTCCGACACATCATCGCTTTCAGCGTGGTGCAATGACACAACAAACCTGATCACTTTGACTGGTTCGGCTTTTAGTTCTGCAATCGGATCAGGTGCGCTCAACACCTTGATTATGACAACGGGTTCAGCAAATGGCGCAACACCGGCTTGCACCTCAGGCGCAGGGTTTGATGCGGCTAACTATTCAAATGCAGGTTTAAGCGATTGGTTCTTGCCATCAAAAGACGAACTCAACCTGATGTATACGAATCTTAAAAAACATAATCCGTCGCTTGGTAATTTTTCAGAGATTGCATACTGGAGTTCTTCGGAAGTTGGCGCGACATGCAAGGTAGGCCGAATGTGTTCAAACTTTGTTTGGGCTCAAGTTTTTGCAACAGGCGGACAGGGAGAAACCGGCAAGGGAACTCGAAGTTTGCAACGAACTAGCGGCAACAACGCTCGCGCCATACGCGCCTTCGGTTAGATATTAGCGAACACTAAATTTTAGAGTTACGAGTCTCGGAGTGAGTCAGCGTTCGAAACGACTCCAGCGGTGAATGCCAAAGTTTGTTTCTTCATGCCACGCTTCGACTAATTGCACGGGGTGTTTGAACTTCGCTTCAAATTCTGACTGCAGTCGCTGCTGAATTTCTGCCGACCCGACACGCATCCACGCTTCAAGCGACTCCCAGACAAAAATAATGCTCACTCGCCCCGGCCGCGAGTCATCGAGCCAGACTTCTTTCGAAATAAATGGAATGCGTTCAAAGCCCGGCAGTGTCGCCTCGCCGAGTGTCCAGATTTCGTGGTCGATCGCTAAATATTCGTCGACATGTTCGGGGCTCATCTCGAACACCA
>WLFB01000186.1 GCA_009703975.1 Actinomycetota bacterium
TGACTTAGATGAACTTTGCATCAAATCAGATATTCTCAGTTTGCATTTGCCTTATAACGAATCAACTCATCACATAATTAATGAAAAGAATTTGAACCTAATGAAGAAAGGTTCGTACATAGTAAATATCTCTCGAGGAGGATTGGTTGATGAAACAGCTTTGCTTGCGGCGCTGAAATCTGGTCATCTTGCAGGTGCCGCGCTGGATTGTTTTGAACAAGAGCCTTACGAAGGAGAACTACGCAATCTTGAAACCGTTCAGATCACGGCGCATATGGGTTCGTACGCCCGTGAAACTCGTGACTTGATGGAGCAAGAAGCAAGTCAATTATTAGTTAATGCACTACACGAAAAGAAGCTTCTCAAATGAGAATTATCGCGATTATTCCAGCTCGACTAGCAAGCACGAGGTTTCCAAATAAACCACTTGCTCAGATACTTGGTAAGTCAATGATTCAACACATTGTTGAGCGAGTGAAACTTTGTCACGAAATTGATGAGGTCGTTGTAGCCACATGCGACCAAGAGATTGTTGATCATGTGCAGTCGCTTGGCTATAAAGCAATAATCACAAGCAACCTTCATGAACGGGCTTCTGACAGGTGCGCTGAAGCAATTTCAAAAATCGAAAACGCCGATTCGACATCTTTTGACATCGTTGTGATGGTGCAAGGTGATGAACCAATGACAGACCCACGAATGCTTTCTGATGTGTTACAGCCATTCACAGATGCTCCGAAACTCGAAGTCGTTAACCTTTATGCGGATATTCAACCAGGCGAATTCAATAGTCCAAACTGTGTCAAAGTTGTGATGGACCTCGTTGGAAACGCCCTATATATGTCACGCGCTCCCATCCCAGTATCTACTGATGGCGTCGAACGCCCCTCGGGTAAACAACTTGGCCTAATCGCTTTTCGACGCGGTGCCCTACAAAAATTCACCGAGTTAGAACCTACGCCGCTGGAAATCTACGAGTCGGTCGACATGCTTAGATATCTCGAACATGGGATCAAAATTCGAATGCAACGAACGACTTACCGCACACACGCCGTCGATATCCCGGCAGACATCGTCGAGGTTGAGCGTTTGATGAAGTTAAAAACTAATTAACAAATAGATGTACAAAATTTTTGGAGTTGACACCTCAATTTTGACGATCTGGGACACTAACCAGACGCACCAGAAACATATCAATGATGACGAATCTTTGTTGCTTTGGCAACACTTCACTGGCTCTGAGCATCCTCCTAATACTGTTTCAATCAGCGATGTTTTAGAACAAAATGCCGACGAGATCAGAGCAAAGATACTCAACTTGATTTATTGTGTTGGGGAGAACGTCGCCAATTCTTCAAAAACAAAGCTCAAATTTGAGTCAGGCTTTGATTATTTCTGGATGACACAGTTTCAATCTCGGCCATATACGCAGTCTGCGCAATTAAATAATCTGGCGAAAATTTTCGCCGTTATAGAAATTATTAAGCAGTACAAATTTGAACAAATACAAATCTGCACCGCAGATAAGAATCTGAGCACAATTATTGCTTCGATCGCTAAATCAAATTCTATGAGGTTTAAGGAGATCCTGTTTAATGGTGATATTTCTCCGACATCAACTAAATCGCAATTCAAGAAATTAACGCCGACGCCATTGCTCGCGTTTATTTGTCTACTACAACAATCTCGAGTCGCGACAAAACTAAGAACTAACGAAAATCCACCAACTCGCACAACCCTCTCGGGTTCGATTTCTTTTTTTGATTATTGGTATCGTTTCGGAGCCACAGTTAACGAAACGCGAAAATTTGAGTCTCAATATTGGACAAACTTGGTTGACGAGTTGAAAGATACAGACGTAAATTGGCTGCACAATCTTGTAGATCAGCATAAGAAATCTGATTTGCTTCGCATCAGTTCGTTAAAAAATGACTTTAATCTCGCAAATACAAACAATCAACATCAAATATTTGACTCGATAGGTGAGTCAGCAGTTGTTATTAAGTCAATAAAAAGTTATTTCAAACTTTTAATTCGCTCACTTCAGATTGAAAAATATAAGCCTGCGTTCACGCTTAGTGATGCTGCCATTAATTTTTGGCCGCTTTTCAAAAATGAATGGCTCAATTCTTTGCGTGGCTATGAAGCAATGATCAATTGCATACGATTTCATCGCCTTGAATTTATTTTTCGACAACTACCCAAGCAACGACTCGGCTTCTACTTAATTAAGAACCAACCATGGGACATGGCGCTTATTCATCTTTGGCGTAACTACGATCACGGTCAACTAGTAGGTGTGGCTCACTCCACCGTGAGATTTTGGGATCTGCGACTTATGTCTGACCCACGCAGTTTTTTAGACGGTCACAAAAACATGATGCCAAGACCCGATTTCGTGGCGGTTAACGGACCACTTGCACATGCGTCGCTTGTTGATGCCGGATATCCAGAAAATGAACTCATAGATGTTGAAGCCTTGATGTATCAGCATTTGGCAAACACGCCAACTGACAATCGCAAAAAATCTAGCGACGAGTCGAAAGTAACAACAATTCTGGTGGCGACAGATTTTCTTGAAAGCGCTACTCAAACGCAAATGAAACTTTTAAACGAACTGTTGCAAACAACTCACTCTAGAAATTTACGTGTATTACTAAAACCACATTGGAGCCAAACATTTAAGGATCTTCATCCACGCATTGAAGTCGTCTCGGGCAAAGAAGACCTCGCTACATATTTTGGTCGGTGTGATGCTTTGTACTGCAGTGCGATCACTTCGGCAGTTATAGATGGCGTATGTGCAGGGGTACCAGTGATTCAATGCTTAGATCCGCAATCATTTAATCTGAGTCCACTTCGCGGTCGTGTTGAAGTACAAGTAGTTCGGACGACCGAAGAATTAAGAAGTGCGATCAATAATTTAGGCGGTACACCACCAATTATTAAGCCAAACGCGCTGTTTCATCTTGACTCTCAACTCCCTAAATGGAAAGCGCTCATCGCAACAGAAGCAACAAGGAATTAATTATCGTAGAATTAAATAGTGGCGATAAAAGAAAGTTTCTCCGAAACTGATTCGCGACTTAAACTTTTCGCGACTGAATCCGAAGTTTTTCAATTTACGGCTAAGTATTTAACCGAAATTATCGAAACAACTGTTAACGCACGCGAAGACTGCAATGTGATTATTGCTGGTGGGCGATCCATCACAAAATCTTTAGAGTATTTATCGCCGATGTCAATAGATTGGCGCCGAGTTAACTGGTTTCTTGCTGACGAGCGATGTGTCGCTAAGGACGACCTGCAACGTAATGATCTACAAATTCGCCAAGTTTTGCAAAAAACTCTTGGGAACACATACGGCAATGTGACTAGTTCACGAACCGACAAAAGTCTTGAAGAAGCAGTCAAAGAATATGCAACTAGAATTGACCAAGTAAATATGTTTGATTTTTGTCTTCTAGGTATGGGCGATGATGGCCACATCGCAAGCCTTCTGCCGGGTCATCGGGCACTTAAAGTATCCGATAGCTGTTATCTGGTTAGCGACTCACCTAATCCACCAAGTCAAAGAATTACCCTTTCCATGAGCGCACTACGAAATACAAAGAATCGAATTGTCGTCACTGCTGGCGCTACAAAAAAACAAGCTGTGCTCGAATTTAGAAATGATCCACAAACACCAGTGCGAATTTTTGATCCGTCTTTGGTTGTCTTAGATCACGGAGCATCTAAATGAAAACTGTTCTGCTGTGCGGAGGTTTTGGCACCAGAATTAGAGATGTCGCCGATGACA
>WLFB01000187.1 GCA_009703975.1 Actinomycetota bacterium
ATTTTCAATCTCATAGCGGATATCTCATATGCGTGGCTTGATCCTCGGATTCGCCTTGAATAGTCACAGTCAACGCATCACGCCTCGGCAAATGGCCTTAAGTAGGTTCTTCTCGCACAAGGCTGCGGTTATTAGTTGTTTAATTTTGTTGATACTCACTTTGTTCGTAATTCTCGCGCCTTTCACTGCGCGTTACGGTGTTAATCAGTCAGTTCAACTGCCACCCAATTCGTTCTTAACGCCACGCGCAAACGCCTGGCTAGGCACAGATGACATTGGCCGTGATTTATATAGTCGTCTCATTTATGGGGTGCGAGTTTCATTGATGATCGGTTTAGTAAGCGCGATTGTTTCAGTAACGATTGGTGCGTTGGTAGGTGCGGTGGCGGGTTTTCGCGGGGGACGTTTCGACGACATCGTGATGAGAATCACTGACTTGTTTCTCGCATTTCCATTTCTCGTTACACTTTTGATTGTTCGAAACGTACTTGGCGCGATTTCGTGGATCAAACCTCTGACTGGTGAGATGAATTCAGTGAGATTTATCATTATTTTATTCAGCATCTTCGGATGGATGTCCGTCGCTCGGATCGTTCGGGGTCAAGTGCTATCACTCAAAGAGCGCGAATTCATTGAGGCTGCTCGCGCTGTCGGTGCAAGTCGACGATTCATCATTCGTCAGCACTTGATACCTAATTCGATTGGACCGATCATGGTTTCGTTGACCTTTTCGGTTGTTGGTGCAATCACTGGCGAATCAACGCTCGCTTTTTTTGGGTATGGGCCACAAGCGGGCGAAGGTGCAACTTCTCTTGGCATCTTGGTCGGTGCGGCAAAAGGTGCAGTACAGACCGGTTATTGGTGGCTCGCTGTATTTCCATGTTTTACTTTGGTCGTTATTTCGTTAAGCATTAATTTCATCGGTGACGCACTGCGTGATGCAACTGATACACAGCTCGATCGCGGTGCGTGATGACTGAGATTATTCTTAAAATTCGCAATCTACATGTAACTTTTGATACTCCGTTTGGTCAGGTGCTCGCCGTTCGAGGTGTAGATCTTGATGTAATGAAAGGTGAAGTGCTCGGAGTAGTGGGCGAGTCAGGTTCGGGAAAGTCAGTATCTTTTTTGGCGACAATGGGTTTGCTTTCTTCTCGAGCTCGTGTGTCTGGCTCTATTGTCTTGGATGGCGAAGAGCTGATCGGAAAAACACCTCAGCAAATGCGTTCAGTTCGTGGGCGAGTAATGTCAATGATTTTTCAAGACCCCTTATCTGCTCTTAATCCGGTTCATAGAATTGGAAAGCAGATTTCAGAAATGCTGCAATCGCATCAGGAATTAACAAAGAAGCAAGCAGCAACACGCGCTACTGAACTTTTAGATTTGGTGGGTATCCCTCAACCTGCCGAGCGTGCAACTCAGTTTCCACATGAGTTTTCTGGTGGAATGCGCCAACGTGTGGTTATTGCGATAGCGATCGCGAATAATCCAAAACTGCTGATTGCTGATGAACCTACAACTGCTCTCGATGTAACTGTGCAAGCACAGATACTTGAAGTTATTAAGCGTGTGCAACAGCAGTTAGGTACTGCAGTTGTCCTGATCACACATGACCTTGGCATAATCGCTCGCGTCGCCGACAGGGTCGACGTTATGTATGCAGGCCGAAACGTCGAACAAGGATTGGTTGACGATTTGTACGATCACCCAAGTCATCCTTATACGCGCGGTTTGCTTCGATCAATTCCTCGACCAGGTAAAGAAAGATTGACGCCGATTGCCGGTTTTCCGCCAAATATGATTTCTCCGCCGTCTGGTTGTGCTTTTAGAACTCGTTGTGAATATGCCACCGAGCAATGCGAAGCCACTATTCCTGAGTTGAAACTGTTCACAGATTTACAAACAGCTTGTTTACGGGCGAATGAACTTCCAGATTTTAGGATTGCGCAATGAGCTCAGAACTTCTTAGAGTTAATAGTCTCGTTAAAACGTTTCAGATTCGTCGCACAAAGCGCTCTGGGTCAAATAAGCGTTTGGTGCAGGCGGTTTCAAATGTTTCGTTTTCAATTGACAAAGGTCAGACTCTTGGGCTCGTAGGTGAGTCAGGTTCGGGCAAAACTACTGTGGGTCGCTGCATATTGCGACTAGTTGAGCCAACTTCTGGCAATATTGAATTCGACGGGCAAGATTTAGGTTCAATGGAGTTTGAGGAGTTAAGAGCATTGCGTCGGAAGATGCAAATCGTCTTTCAAGATCCATTCGCATCGCTTGACCCGAAGATGACTGTTGGTGCATCAATCGCCGAGCCACTAATAGTGCAGCGGGTTCCTGGTAGTCATAGTGACAAGATCATTGAGCTTCTTGAACTTGTAGGTCTTTCTGCCGATCATGCTTCGCGTTTCCCTCACGAATTTTCTGGTGGTCAGCGTCAACGAATCGGAATTGCGCGTGCATTAGCGCTTAATCCCGCATTGATTATCCTCGACGAACCAGTCTCGGCACTTGACGTGAGCATTCAGGCTGGTGTAATTAATCTTTTTGACGACTTACAGAAAAAATTGGGTATAGGTTATTTGTTCATTGCCCACGACCTGTCTGTGGTGCGTCATATTGCTGATCGAGTGGCTGTGATGTACCTCGGTAAAATAGTTGAAATCGGTGATCAAGAAACTGTTTACGAGAACCCGACTCATCCGTACACAAAAGCCTTGCTTTCGGCGGTGCCTTTAACTGACCCAAAAATTGAGCGAACTCGAACTCGTTTAATGCTCGAAGGTGAAGTGCCGTCACCGATGAACCCACCGTCTGGTTGTCGTTTTCGAACGCGATGCTGGAAGGCACAAGATGTATGTTCGCAAGAAGAGCCGATCCTTATGCTTCGACCGAGCGGCCAGATGTCGGCATGCCATTTTCCAGAGGCGTGAAGGTAGAATTCTGACGTGCGAAATTTAGTAACTTATGTAACTGTTGTTATCAACGTCATAGCAATGTTCTCGATGATCGTCGGAGTGTTATTACATAGCGGTCGTGGTGGCGGGCTTTCAGACATGTTCGGCGGAGGAGGCGGAGCAGCACTTGGCTCGGCCGCAGCTGAGCGAAACCTCAATCGCATCACTACTGTGTTCGCACTTACTTGGATAGTGACTGTAATAGCGCTGGGTTTATTGCTGGCCTAGTTGTCAGCAACTAATAGTTTCACGGTAACTTTTAACGATATATTTTTAATCCACGTCGGAGTGGCGAAATTGGCAGACGCACCAGCTTAAGGGGCTGGCGCTCGTAAGGGCGTAGGGGTTCAAGTCCCCTCTTCGACACAACTAGTTTTCATGTTAAGCGACAATCTTAAAGCCTTTTCTTGTTTAGACCGAGTTCTAGACTGTTCTGATGGTTGATCAAACTTTGTCCGAACGATCAATCCAATTAAGAAATATTTCAATAACAATCTTCTTTGCAGCTATCGCAATGGCGCCAATCTGGGCTTCGGGCCTGTCAAGTCGTCATTCGCTTTTTTACTCTGCTTTGTTCGTGGTTCTCAGTTCACTGGTTACCTCATCGAAATATCGAATTTCAACGCCTTTTGCGGGTCTACTCGCTTTTATTTTCGGCTGCGGTTTATTAGCAATTGAGAATGCGTCCTTTGTTAACCTGCCAATCCGAATAATTATCGTTGCGTGGTTAGTTTTGGTGATGCTGTTTACCAAGATTCAAAAACTACGTAAAATAGTTTCTGTTAA
>WLFB01000188.1 GCA_009703975.1 Actinomycetota bacterium
AAGATCGACTTTTTGATGCCGGGCATTTTAGGTTTGGCTGTGATGTCTACAGCGATGGTCAGCCTCGGTATTGCGACGGGATTTGAACGCAATTATGGTGTACTAAAACGTCTAGGCACAACACCGCTCAGCACGCAGAGATTGGTGCTGGCTAAAGTTTCCGCAATATGTGTCATCGAAATCGCTCAACTCGCGTTATTGATTGTTGTCGGTCAGTTGTTGGGCTGGAACCCAAATCAAGTCAATATCGCGCAAGTTCTAGTGATCTTGTTGATCGGCACGAGTTGTTTCGCAGGCATCGGTTTAACGCTTGCCGGTCGGCTGCGTGCCGAGATCAACCTGGCAGCGCAAAACGGTTTATATCTTGTGTTGTTTTTATTGGGGGGTGTTTTGGTTTCAAATGACGAACTTCCGAAAACTATCGGCAGCGTTGCACAAGTTTTACCCAGTTCATTGCTCAGCGGTTTGTTGCGCGATTCATTCAATAACAACACGATTGTTGTCACCGATGCTATTGCTCTCTGTGGATGGGCTTTTGCAATGTGCGGGTTAGCTGCAACCACATTTAAGTGGTCTGATTAACTTTTAAAATTCGGATCAGGTGCTGGAGGAACCCGACCGAAAGTATCTTGCACCTCTTCAAAGGTCAAGGTCGAATCCGTTTGAATATCTCTCTTCGTGAGATATGAACGATCACCTGAAAATGCGGGTGTGAATCGTTTGAAGAATATAAAAACAATAATCGCCCATAAAAAAAACGAACCGCCTATTTTCATCATCGCGCCAGCAACTTGTTGATCAGTTGTAACTGATACTCCCCACACCCGCACTGCGATGTCGTAATGCTTATAAACAACGCCTTCGGCGAACGTCAACCAACCAGCAGGTACCGTCGGCACAACTGACATCAAGAATAAATAGATCATTTTTCCACCCGATTGCAAATGCAATCGTTGATCAGGTCCACAAATTGGCATCCATACAAGAAGTGCCGTGAGCACCAATGCCACATGAAGGCCATAATGCATCGGGGCATTCGAAACGCTGCGGTTCACAACATCTGGAATATGTGTGATCATCACAATCAAATTGAACGCGACACCAGCGATTACTGGCTTTGCTAAAAACGAGATCACTCGTCGAGCACGTCCATGTCCGAACACAGATTCAAATAGCCACTTTGGGATTGCCAGTAATACAAGTGGTGGCATGAAATATGACAGCACCATGTGTTGAAACATGTGAACCGAATAGAGATATTCTTCGGCGATGTCGTGCACAGGCCAGTCTGAAGCCAACCACAACATCAAGATTGCAGCTATAAATGCATTGCGTTGCTTTATCGTGATGACAGGGCCAGCCTTCACCACCACTGGGCCAATTACGTGGACTGCATAGATATAGGCGCCCAACACAGCAGCTACTAACAACCAAACTTCGGGATGCGCCTGAAATCGCCACGGATTTATCAGTTCGCTAGTAAACCGATCAGCCAATATAGCGATCATATTTTTAGGCTAAGTCGTTATTGAATAAAAAAATGGAAAGTCGCAAGAAAGGCTGCGTATACACCGACAGCCAAAATGAGCCCTGCGTAAAACATAAAACTAAATAACTTATTATCAAACTTTAAATGCATGAAATAACTTACGACCATTATAAATTTGACAGCCATCATAATTAATAGCGCGGGCAAAAATAGTGGACCAAAATCAACATAAACAGTTGAAACTTCAAGAGCAGTAATTGCCGCCAAGATCGCTGCAATACGAATATAACCTGCGTTGCTCATGCCATGACTTTCTGCATGCTCGGCAGTTGTTGCAGTGTGTGTCGTGTCTGTAGTCATGATCAAACCGGAATCAAATAAACAAGAGTAAAGATAATGATCCAAACGATGTCGACGAAGTGCCAATAGAGACCGATCATTTCAACTACCTCGGCTTTTTTGCCAGGCACCTCACTGCGTTTGAAGATCCCAACTAGCGCCATCAACATAATGATTCCTACTGTGACGTGCACACCGTGAAACCCAGTGAGTGTGTAAAAACTTGAGCCGAATAAACTTGTTGAAAAGCCGAGACCCTCGTTGTAAAACGCAGTGAACTCATAAACCTGACCACCAACGAATGTTGCACCCAGCAGAGCAGTAACTGTTAACCAAAGATTTGTTTTGCGATCTTCGTTCTTGTGTGCTGCACTCACAGCCAAAACCATTGTTAAAGAACTCATCAACAGAACGAAGCTGCTTACTGAAGTAAACGGAATATCAAAAATCTGCGATGGTCGTGGACCACCGGTTACTCGACCTCGATAAAGCATGTATGTCGAAATTAAACCACCAAACAACAAACATTCTGAACCCAAAAAGGCCCACATTCCTAACTTGACGTTAGAAATGCCTGTACTTGATTCGTGGCCTTGTGCTACTGCATCAGTCATCAGTGGCCAACCTTGTCAAGTGCGGTCCCAAGTGCGGAGTTATTTTCGAAATCCGACTCAGGCGCCGTGCTTGGTTCTAGTGCCCAACCGAAGGCGGCGAATAATAAAATCACTCCGCCGATTACAGCAATTAAATGCGAGAAGATCATCCCGAAGGTGATTATTGGAACCGCGCCAGCCAAAACTATCGGCCAATACGACGGCGACGGCATATGAATATGTTTGTCGGCATTGCGTTCTTGCTCGGCCATAATCTCTTCGGCTGTAGCAATCTGTCGCATTGTGTGCGTATCAGGATCTTCTTCGTATTTGCGATGGAAGAACTCAGCAAGGTGATGCACTGTTGGAATCACATCAAAGTTGTGCTCTTTTGGAGGGTTACTTGTCATCCACTCAAGACTTCGCGAGTTCCATGGATCAAGCGGTGACTTTGTCGGATTGCGCGCGGTGATCACGACGTTGATCAAAAACAACAAGATGCCTACTGCAAGTACAAACGATCCGATAGACGCAACCATGTTCCAGAATGCGAAATTAAAGAAACCTTCTCCAGCCCGCGCTTCTGTCCACTGGTACATTCGGCGTGGTTGACCTTGCAAGCCAAGAATATGCATCGGTCCAAATGTCAGGTTCATTCCGATCACCATCAACCAGAAGTTCCAGTTGCCAAGGCGTTCACTAAGCATCTTGCCAAACATTTTTGGCCACCAATAATAAAAACCTGAGAAGATGCCCAACACGGCGCCACCAAACAAAACATAGTGAAAGTGCGCAACAATGTAATACGTATCAGTTTGTTGCGTGTCTGATGGAGCCACAGAGTGAGTCACGCCAGAAAGACCGCCTACCGTGAACAGCACGATCAAACCGATCGAGAACTTCATCGCTGTCGAGAAAACTAATTTGCCGCCCCACATTGTCAGCGTCCAGTTGATTATTTTTACACCAGTGGGCACTGCGATGGCCATCGTCGTCAACGAAAACACTGCAACCGAAACTGGTCCGAGCCCCGAAGCGAACATGTGGTGAGCCCAAACGCCCCAACCGACAAAACCAATCGCTGCACCAGAGAACACAACGAACGGATAGCCAAATAATGGCTTGCGAGAAAACACTGGCAGAACTTCTGAGACGATTCCAAATGACGGCAACACAAGAATATAAACCTCGGGATGACCGAAAATCCAAAATAAATGCTGCCACAGCAATGGGTCTGCGCCCGCCGCGACATCAAAAAACCGTGCGCCAAAGTTGCGTTGGAAAGAAAGCA
>WLFB01000189.1 GCA_009703975.1 Actinomycetota bacterium
ATCTTCCAGACGGCTTCCATGCCGAGTTCTTCGTATTCGAGAACTTCAACTTTGGTGATGCAGTCTTGCGCGAGTCGGGCTGCCGGGCCGCCAATTGATCCGAGATAAAAACCGCCATATGTTTTGCAAGCTTGTGTAACTTGATTTGAACGATTACCTTTTGCGAGCATGATCAAACTCGCACCTGCTCGCTGAAACTCGTCAACGTAACTATCCATTCGGCCAGCAGTTGTTGGTCCGAAAGACCCAGATGCAAAACCTTCAGGTGTTTTTGCTGGGCCCGCATAGTAAACGCAGTATTGCTTTAAGTAGTCGGGCAAACCTTCGCCTGAGTCAAGTCGTTGTTTGAGTTTTGCGTGAGCAATATCGCGCGCGACGACCATCGGCCCAGTCAACATGATTCGTGTCTTTACTGGATACTTCGAAAGAGTTGCACGAATTTCGCTCATCGGAAGATTCAGATCAATGTTGACGACGTCGGGTGATAGTTCGTCATGCGTTACCTCGGGCAAAAATCGTGCTGGGTCTTGTTCGAGTTGTTCGAGAAACACACCATCCTTGGTGATCTTGCCAAGCGCTTGACGATCAGCGCTACACGAAACAGCCATAGCCACAGGGCAACTTGCGCCGTGCCGCGGCAAGCGAATGACACGCACATCATGACAAAAATATTTGCCACCAAATTGTGCACCGATACCTGTTTGCTGTGCGAGTTTCAGCACGCTTGCTTCAAGTTCGATGTCGCGAAACGCGTGGCCAGTAGGCGAGCCTGCTATCGGTAAAGAATCTAAATATTTTGTGCTGGCAAGTTTTGCAGTTTCTAGCGCGAACTCAGCTGATGTGCCACCGATTACGACCGCAAGGTGATACGGCGGGCATGCCGACGTGCCGAGAGTTTGCATTTTTTCAAACAACCACGGCAATAAAACTTTTTCGTTAAGTAGTGCTTTTGTTTCTTGAAACAAATAACTCTTATTAGCAGATCCACCGCCTTTTGCAATAAACAAAAACTTGAACTCATCGCCATCTGTGGCTGAGATTTTTATTTCTGCTGGCAAGTTTGTATTCGTGTTTACTTCTTCGTACATCGTGATTGGTGCAAGTTGGCTGTAGCGAAGATTTGACGTTTGATATGTGTTGTAGATGCCTTGAGCGATTGCTTGTTCATCGCTGGCATTTGTGAAAACCATCTGACCTTTTGATGCTTTGACAATAGCTGTGCCTGTGTCTTGACACATCGGCAATACACCGCCTGCGGCGATACTCGCATTCTTTAGAAGATCGAGTGCAACAAAGCGGTCATTGGCGCTTGCTTCTGGGTCTTTGAGAATGTTTGCAAGTTGTTGCAAATGTTCAGTGCGCAATAAATGCGCGATGTCACGCATTGCCGTTTCGGTGAGCAAAGTAATCGCCGACGGATCAATACGAACGAAGTTTCCAAGTTCTGTTTTGACTTGCGAGACACCATCTGCAGAAATTTTTCGATAGACAGTTTTATCTGGCCCGAGTGGCAGCAATTTTGAATTAATAAAAGGTTCTGGTTGTTTAGTTGGCACAACTACAGGTTATTGAACAAACTCACTTAGACGAGTGCAGGTGAACCTTTGAACGTGCCAGGGTCTCCTGCAACTGGGATGCTTGGCTTACTCCACGAGACTGCGTCGGCGATATGTGCTGCGACGCTGCTCCAGGCTTTGGCGTTCCATCCTTGAGCACTAACTGGAATACTGCCGTCAATTTGAATGTAAACAAATGCAGGAAGTTCTGTTGCGCCAAGTTGTTTAACAAAGGCGCGATCAGGATCACAGAACACTAAAAATTCTTCGGCGTGTGGTCCGAGAAATTCGCGGGCTTCATCTTGAGTTGCGGTGATCACAAAGTTCGTTCGGACTGATGCGCCTGCGAACTGTCGCAAAATGCGAACGGCAGTTGGCAAGATCCACGCGCTTTCATTTGTGAACGGGTCGAGCACAATCGTCGCGAGGTGAAAAGTTGTCAACCACTGTTCAAGAGGACGGGCCTCGCCGTTGAGCGGTTGCAGTTGGGTGTCGGGGGAAGTTTGAATATTCATATACGACGACCGTAGCAAGTCGGCAGTAGCGTTTTGGAAATGCACCCAATTGAGCATTTGCGTTATGTGGCGCGGGCGCGCGGGGCAGACCCTGTTTCATTGGTGCGCGAAACGGCCGCGGCTCTGGGTGGCCTAAGTCACGAGCCGGCAGGGATAGTTCTGGCTGTGCGTCGGATTGTGCAGAGGCATCCGACGGTTGGCCCGTTGTGGTGGTTGTGTAGTCACGTTCTCGGGGCAAACGACCCGTTTGATGCGATTCGACGGTGCGAAGATGAACTTGAAGCTGACAAAACTGTTAAAACTTTGCGTGATCTAGTGCCGCAAGATGCAGTCGTCTGTGTTGTTGGTTGGCCGACGGCAACTTTGCATGCATTAGCAGCACGTGGAGATCTCAAAATTTTTATTGTCGAGAGCAATGGTGATGGCGATGCGGCAGTTGATCGACTTCAACGAATTGATGTTGACGTGACTTTGGTTCAACACGAAAATCTTTCACAAGTGATTTCGCAATGTGATGTTGTAATTATTGAAGCCTTGGCGACTGGCGCGTCGGAAGTGTTGTGTAGCGGGGGGAGTCACGCAGTTGCCGCACTCGCATATTGCGAACAAAAACCAGTTTGGTTAGTTACATCGTGCGGCACACGTTTGCCCGAACCATTGTGGGTTGGCATGCTCACTGATGTGCGTGCCGAATTTGAAACCCCGGTTGATGTTGTGCCCGTATCACTAGTCACACAAGTTATTTCGCCCAAGGGCGTGTCGCAGGATGTTACGACGCCGTTCATCGCCGAGTGTCCGCCAACAACCGAACTTCTTCGCCGCAGCGCGATGTAATCGCGCGATCTTTTCGCGCTCGTGAATAGCGCGATCTTTTCGCGAAATATGTAGAATTTGGAGATGTCACCACGCTCACGAGATCTACCACGCAGAAGTTGTTTATCAATCCCAGGTTCATCAGAAAAGATGATGGGCAAAGGACCAGGCATTCCTGCCGACATGGTGTTCTTGGATCTTGAAGATGCTGTTGCACCAAAAGAAAAAGAAGCTTCGCGCGCGAAGATTGCGACTGCGATTCGCACCCAAGATTGGGGCGACAAAGTTATGTGCGTTCGCGTCAATGACTGGAGCACAAAGTGGACAGCGTTTGACATCATTGAAGTTGTTGCCGGTGCAGGTGAGCGCCTTGACGAAATCATGTTGCCAAAAGTTGAGACCGCGGCGCAGATTGTTGCGACAGATTTGTTATTGCGCCAAGTTGAAATTGCAAATGGCTTGCCAATTGGGCATATCGGTATTGAGGCTCAAATTGAAACTGCTCGTGGACTAATTAATGTTGAAGAAATTTGTGCAGCAAGTTCACGAATAGAAACAATTATTTTTGGACCAGCAGATTTCGCGGCAAGTATGGAGATGCCAGTGCTCACTGGCGGAGTGCAAATCGCAGAATATCCTGGCGATCATTTTCACTATGTGTTCTCAAAGATCTTGATGGCAGGTCGCGCAAACGGTTTACAAGTTATTGACGGTCCGTATCTCTACATTCGTGATTCGGACGGCTTTAGAAATTATTGCCAGCGCACGCGCACACTCGGATACGACGGCAAGTGGGCACTGCACCCGGATCAAGTTTCAATTTTGAAC
>WLFB01000019.1 GCA_009703975.1 Actinomycetota bacterium
ACATGATTCTATTTGGAAAGCAACCGCCCAAGTTTTGCGCTCGCAAGTTTCTGAAGCTGTGTGGTTCTCGACCTTCAACGATGCTATTGCTGTTGCCGACGACAAAATGAGTTTGCGCTTGAGGGTGCCAAACTCGTTCGTTAGAGATCGAATTTTGACTCGTTATATGTCGTTGGTACGCGACGCGTTAGACGAAATTGGTGCCGCTGATCGCCAACTACTAGTTGATATTCAAACCGCTACAGCCAATGACGTTCTAGAACAATTAACGATAGAAAAACCAACATCACTTTCTGAACCAATTGTTGTTGAACGAAAGTCGGAATCTACATATCAAGTAGTAAAGCAAAAAGTTCGGGCTGATAAAGGTGCCGCAATTGGACTCAATCCGCGATACACATTTGAAACTTTTGTCAAAGGTGCATCAAATCAGTTTTCTTTGGCTGCGGCTATGCGTGTTGCTGAAACCCCGGGGCGCTCGTATAACCCTTTGTTTATTTATGGTTCGGCTGGTCTTGGCAAGACGCATTTATTGCATGCCATCGGCTACTACGTACACGAGCATTACCCGGATCTCGAGGTTCGTTATATCTCAACTGAAACTTTCTTAAATGAGTACGTCGACGGAATCCGTAACAACACAATGACTGCGTTCAAAAGAAAGTATCGCGAAGTCGATGTGCTACTAATCGACGACATTCAATTTATGCAAGGCAAAGAAGGACTTCAGGAAGAGTTTTTCCACACTTTTAATTCTTTACATGGTGCGAACAAGCAAATAATTATTTCATCAGACCGGGTTCCAGATGCCATTCCAACTTTGGAAGATCGTTTGCGCGGCCGTTTTAGGTGGGGATTAATCACCGATGTTCAGCCACCAGATATGGAGACCCGACTCGCGATTTTGCGAAACAAAGCTGAGCGCGACGGCACAGATATTTCAAGCGATGTTCTCGAATTCATCGCAAGCAATGTGACTTCGAATATTCGTGAACTAGAAGGCGCACTTATTCGCGTGACTGCCTACGCAAGTCTCAACAGAATAACTGTAGATGTTGATCTTGCTAAAAATTTATTGTCGGAACTGCTGACAAAAAATGCTGTCAAACCACGTACCAACGAGCAGTTGCTCAAAGAGATTGCTGATTTTGTGGGTTTTAGTGTCGAAGATATTAAAGGTAAAAGCCGACAAAGGCCTCTGGTCACCGCCCGCCAAACTGCGATGTATGTAGTTCGTGAGTTGACAGATCTCAGTTATCCAGCGATTGCGCGATTGTTTGGTGGACGAGATCACACGACTGTAATTCATGCTGTGGAAAAGACCAACCGTGTAATTAAGGAAAAGAAGCAGGTTTACGAGCAAGTGACTGAGTTAGTTAAGAAATTTAAGACATCATGAGTTGCCTGTGTACAATCCTGTGCAAATCAGATGGGTTGCTCGTGGACAACATGGGGTTATCAACTGGTCGCCAAACTACAAAGTTGCAAGATGTGCCAACAGCCAATTGCCTTTCCACATGGGTAAAGCCCATCTACGCTGGATATGAGATGGTTAATCCACAATCCACAGGCCTTATTACTGTTATTAGTTATATATATGGATTTCCACATTCAATAGTCGGCAACTCTGTACAAACTCGCACACATCATCAAGTGAGGATAAAGCAATGAAATTTAGGGTTGAAAGAGAATTACTCTCAGAAGCACTTAGTGGCGGCGCTCGTGTTGCTTCAAATCGAAATAATGCAATGCCGGCTTTATCGGGAGTGCAATTTGGAGTCAAAGGTGATGTCCTTGTTTTAACCTCAACAGACAACGATCTAAGTGTGCGTTTCGCTTTAACCGTGGCCGGGCTTCAAGATGGTGTCGCCGTTGTAAGCGCAAAACTAATTAGCGACATTGTTCGCTCTATGCCCGAAGAAAAAGTCACTGTCGATGCACAAGGGGATGAAATAACTGTTTCGGCCGGAACCGCAGAATTTAAAATACATTTATTTGCCGCTTCTGATTTTCCAAATATTGTTACCGCTGGCACGCAGTCCGTGACGATCAGTGCAAAAGTTTTCGCTGAATCACTCAACCAAGTTGTTCGTGCGGCGTCGAGTGACATGCAACGTTTGGCTTTAACGGGTGTGTTGATGGTTGCCGAGCCAGACTCGGTTTGTTTGGTTGCGACAGACTCATATCGTCTTGCTGTGCGCGAGTTGCCGGGCGCAACGATGCTTGGCCACGGGGCAGAAATTGTGGTGCCAGGTCGAGCGTTGGATGAACTTGAACGACTGATAGGTGATGCCGAAACTATGACGATGGCGCTTGGCGAGAACAGGGCAACTTTCGAAGTTGGAAGCGCAACTTTGACTACAACACTTCTTAACGTTGAATTTCCGAAATACAAGCAATTGATTTCTGCCAGTTATCCAAATAAGGCAACTACGGCTAGAGAACCGTTTTTAGAAGCTGTTCGACGATTGCGAATTCTTGCGCGAGAGACAACTCCAGTGCGTCTCGAAATGTTGAAAGATTCAATTCGGTTGTCAGTAGTCACTCAAGATCTTGGTCAAGGAGTTGAAGAATTAGAAGCCAAACTTGATGGCAACGAGATAACTGTTGGCTTTAATTCGCAGTATCTTCTGGACGGAATCGATGCGATTAGCGGCGACGAAATAACAATCGAGTCAACAGATCCAGTTAAACCTGCAGTTTTGCGCGGCGTCGGTGACAAGAACTATTTATATCTTGTGATGCCACAGCGATTAACGACCTAGTTCGACACAGTTCGTTTCTAAAACAAGACTGTAACACATCTTGCCTAGCGTCAACCCGACGTGATTCTTCAACATATTGAACTCAGCGATTTTCGTAACTACACGAACGCGAAGGCCGATTTTGATACCGGCGTAACCGCAATTATCGGCTCTAACGGTCAAGGCAAAACAAACCTCACCGAAGCTCTTGGCTATTTATCCACGATGAAAAGTTTTCGTGGAGTGCCAACCGAGGCAATGATTCGCACATCAACGCACACTGCATTTATTCGCGCGCGGGTGCGTCACGACGATAATCGGGAAATTTTAGTTGAGGCCAAATTAACTACACAGGGGCGCAACCAAGTTTTAGTTAACGGAGTGAAACTACCCAAGACACGCGATTTACTTGGCATGGTTCGTACCACCGTGTTCTCGCCCGACGATTTGGATTTAGTTAAAGGCGGCCCGCACCTTCGTCGTGACTTTATGGATGATTGTCTCGTTGCCTACGCAATCAAATACGACGCTTTGAGACTTGAAGTTGATCGAGTTGTGCGACAACGAAACGCAGTGCTCAAACAATCTGGTGGGCGAGCAAACAACGCGGTTAATTCGATGTTAGATCTCTGGGATGAGAAACTTGTTAGCGTCGGAACTCAACTGGGCGACGCCAGAAAGAATTTGATTGCCCAACTCACGCCGTTTATCGCTCACGCGTACGAAGAACTTGCGCAACGCTCAAGCAACGTCGTTGTCGAGTATTCGCCGCAATGGTTAGAGGCAGGCTTAGAGGCATCATTGAAACAATCGCGAAACGAAGATCTCCGCCGTCTAGTCACGACAGTTGGTCCACATCGCGACGACATTGAATTAGCAATCAATGGTCTTGCTGCAAGAACACATGCATCACAAGGCGAGCAACGAACTATGGCACTGGCGTTGCGACTTGCTTTACATCGATTCATCAGCAAGTCGGTGGGGGAGATTCCGATTCTTGTTCTGGATGATGTGCTTTCTGAACTTGACCCAGACCGAGCGCGAGCACTGTTAAATCACTTTCCAGTTGGTCAAGTTTTGATTACAACAGCATCCGAGTTACCTCTTGGTTCACACATAGGTAGGAGTGTGAGAATTCAAGCCGGAACTATTCTTGATTCATTATGAGTGATCCCGAAGATTTTCAAGACGAAAGTCGCAGCACATCATTGGGCGAAGAAGTAAATCGGCTACTTCAAAGACTCGGCTCACCGAATATCGACACGGTGTCAGGAGTTTTCGGATTATGGAAAGAACTAGTAGGCGAACAAGTGGCACAACATGTGTCACCGATCAAACTTGACCGCGGTCGTCTATTAATTGAAGTCGACGATCCGGCATGGTCAACTCACATGAAGTTTCTCGAGCGAGATATCTGCACAACATTGAGCCATCACACCGGCACAACAATTAGTGGCATAGACATCAGAGTTAAGTCAGGTCGCGCGAACAACTAGATAGTAGAATAAGAAGGCTTGTTTAGTGATTTTTTCATCTAAATATCAACCCAAAACATCCGAAAAGGTATCTCAAAAATGGCAGTAACCAAAGCTAAACCCGCAAAAAAGACAGGTTCAGCAAAAATTACCCCAGCCTCTTACGGTGCCAAAGACATTCAAGTCCTTGAAGGATTAGACCCAGTTCGCAAACGACCCGGAATGTATATCGGTTCAACTGGTCTGACTGGTTTGCATCACTTAATTTGGGAAGTAGTCGACAACTCTGTTGACGAAGCAATGGCCGGGTATTGCACAACCATCACGGTGACTATAAACGAAGACGGTTCGTGCTCGGTACATGACGACGGTCGTGGTATTCCTGTTGATCCTTATCCATCTGGGCCGCATAAAGGCAAAAGTGCGCTTGAAGTAGTGCTCACTGTGTTGCACGCGGGTGGCAAGTTTGGTGGCGAAGGTTACAAAGTTTCTGGTGGGTTACACGGCGTAGGTGTAAGCGTTGTCAACGCACTTTCTAGCCGACTTATTGCAGAAATCGATCGTGATGGCACAAGATATAAACAAGAATTTATTGACGGTGGAAACCCGAAAACCAAAATTCAAAAAGTCGGAGCGGCGGCTTCGAAAACAAAAACCGGAACAACAATTAGTTTTTGGCCAGACCCAATAATTTTCGCATCGGAAGGCATTGAGTTCGTTGCACGTACGGTGCTTGAACGGTTGCAGACTATTGCGTTTCTAAATCGCAATCTTGAAGTAATTTTTGAAGACAAACGTAAAGATAAAAAAGACAAAGTTACCTATCAATACAAAGGTGGGATTATCGATTTTGTCAAACATTTGAATGTTGCGCGAGAATCACTATTTAACAAAGTTGCGCATTACGAAGCAAGCGAAGCCGATCAGACATTAGAGATCGCTCTTCAATGGAATACCGGTTACTACGAAGGTATTTTCGGTTACGCCAACGGCATCTCAACAGTCGAGGGCGGTATGCACGTTGAAGGTTTTAAAACAGCTTTAACTTCGGTGTTAAACAAGTACGCCCGGTCATCAGGCGGATTAAAAGAAAAAGACGAAAACTTACTCGGTGAAGATATTCGCGAAGGTCTTACCGCGATTATCACCGTTAAATTGCGCGAGCCACAGTTTGAAGGCCAAACAAAAGCAAAACTTGGCAACGTTTCAATTCGATCTTTCGTTCAAAAAGAAACGAATACAAAGCTTGAAGAATGGTTGCTTGAAAATCCGACAGAAGCGAACCGGATTATCAAAAAAGCAGTTGCAGCTGCACAAGCACGAATTGCCGCCAAAAATGCACGTAATGCTGTTCGTCGAAAAACAGCTTTGTCGGGTGCCGGAATGCCGGACAAACTCAAAGATTGTCAAAGTTCAAATCCGGCCGACAGCGAACTATTTATTGTTGAGGGAGATTCTGCTGGTGGTACCGCTGTAGATGCGCGTGACCCACAGAAGCAAGCGATTTTGCCAATCCGCGGAAAGATTTTAAACGTCGAGCGTGCGCGTCTCGACAAAATGTTAAAGAACACTGAGGTGCAGGCTTTGATCACCGCAATCGGCGGAGGGGTTGGTAACGATGAATTCGTCGCTGACAAAGCGCGATACCACAAAGTGATCATCTTGGCTGATGCAGATGTCGACGGTAGTCATATTCGAACATTGCTTCTGACATTTTTCTATCGTCAAATGCGACCAATGGTTGAAAGTGGATTCATTTATATTGCTCAACCGCCATTGTTCTCAACCGAAGTCGGAAAAGAGAAGACATACCTAAAAGATGAGTCAGCAAAAGAGAAGTTTTTGATTGCAAACCCGAACCATAAAAAAGAGTTCCAACGTCTAAAAGGTCTTGGCGAAATGGATTGGCAAGAACTTCGTAGCACCACAATGGATGCCGGAACCAGAACTTTGTTGCAGGTGAATGTTGAAGAAGCTGCTGAAGCCGAAAATGTGATGAGCGTATTAATGGGCGATGACGTTGAAAGCCGCAAAGCATTTATCCAAAAAAATGCGCGCGATGTAAGAAACCTCGACTTCTAATAAATACATGAAACTAGCTTTTTAAACCAACTTTTAATCAGGACAACAAAACTATGGCAGCAAAAAAACCTAAAAAAAATTCGGCGAATAAAAAAACTACAAGCGGCGCGAATAAACCGTCAAAAAGACTCGCTAAGAAGTCGATCCCCAAGCCAAACACTAAAAGTGTTGGCGTCGCTCAATTGCCGCTTGCGCCAGGAGTGAGTGTTCAACCGGTTCAGTTGCAAGACGAGATGGAGCGCTCATTTCTTGACTACGCAATGTCGGTTATCATGTCTCGCGCTTTGCCAGATGTGCGTGATGGATTAAAACCCGTTCACCGGCGAATTATCTGGGATATGCATCAACAAGGTTTTCGCCCAGATCGACCGTTCGTTAAATGCGCTCGTGTAACTGGTGACACGATGGCCAGATATCACCCGCACGGTGACGGTGCGATTTACGACGCTCTTGTGCGCATGGCCCAACCGTTTTCGTTGCGACATCCACTGATTGATTTTCACGGCAACTACGGATCACCAGACTTTGGGCCTGCCGCGAGTCGTTACACCGAGTCGCGTTTGCATCCACTTGCAATGCAGTTACTCGCCGATATTGACGAAGACACGGTTGATTTAATTGCAAACTACGACGGCACGTCTGAAGAGCCATCGGTATTACCTTCGCGGTTTCCAAATCTACTTGTAAATGGTTCGCAGGGCATTGCGGTCGGTATGGCGACGAGTATTCCTCCTCATAATTTGGGGGAAGTCGTCGATGCGACGCTGCACTTAATTAATCATCCAGATGCTTCGATCGCCGATTTGATGAAATTTGTCAAAGGACCCGACTTTCCGACAGGGGGTTTGATTCTCGGTCGCTCTGGAATCAATGACGCTTATAAAACCGGTCGTGGAAGCATCAAGATGCGCGCAAAAGTTGCGATTGAAGAGGGTCAGCGCAATCAAATGAGAATTGTCGTGACCGAACTGCCATATCAGGCGAGTTGCTCGGCAATTGCCGCGCGAATTCAAGAACTTGTTGATGGTGGAGAACTTGATGGAATCGCCGATGTCAACGACAACTCGTCGGGTGGCGAAACAAATTTAATTATCACACTCAAACGTGACGCAAATTCAAACGTAGTGATGAACAACTTGTTTAAGTTGACAACTTTACAAACAAGTTTCCCTGTGAACATGGTGGCACTAGTTGACGGGGTGCCCCGAGTTATAAATCTTCGTGATGCATTGCAGGGCTATGTTCGTCATCAAATAGACGTGATCACAAGACGTAGTAATTATCGTCTGACGAAAGCACAAGATCGTGGCCACATTCTTGAAGGCCGACTCAAGGCTCTCAATGTCATTGATGAAGTAATCAAAGTTATTCGTGGCAGCGAAGATGGCAACGCAGCTAAAGCATCACTGATGGGTAAGCAATTCGGGTTTAGTGAACGACAAGCGATCGATATTTTAGATATGCAACTACGACAACTTACTCGTTTGTCGCGAATTGATCTCGAGACAGAGCAAAAAGATGTTCAAGCAAGGATTAAAGAACTTAAAGCAATTCTCGCAGACGACAAAAAATTACGAGCAGTAATTTCGCAAGAACTCAGTGCCGTTCGTGAAACGTTTGCTACAGAGCGAGTTTGCAAAATTACCGCTGATGTTGGCGAGATGAGTATTGAAGACCTAGTTGATGACAAAGAACTTGTAATTGTCATGACCCAGGCGCAATACATTAAATCAGTATCAGCGGATTCGTTCAGATCACAAAGTCGCGGCGGTCGCGGCGTTAGTGGTGCGAAGATGAAAGACGCAGACATCGTACGAAATGTCATTTTCACGACAACGCACTCGTATCTGTTGTTTTTCTCAAACCGTGGTCGTGTTTATCGACTTCGTTCATTAGATATTCCTGAGCGAGAGCGGACAGCCAAAGGTATTCCAATTGTTAACCTCTTACCTTTGAAGTCAGGTGAAACGATTCAAGCGATTATTGATACGCGCGAGTTTCCGGGTAAGCGTTATTTGTTCTTTGTAACAAAACAAGGTCAAGTTAAAAAAACGGCTTTTGATGAATATGACTCTTCTCGTCGAGATGGTTTAATAGCGCTCAAGTTGCGACCAAAAGATGAGTTGATCCGTGTTATTGAAACACACGGTACTCACGATGTGTTTATTATCAGCCGTGATGGTTTAACGATTAGATTCTCAGAAAAACAAGTTCGGCCAATGGGTCGGTCAGCTGCCGGAGTGCGAGGCATGCGGCTTCGTGCAAGTGATGAAGTTGTGTCAATGGACATCGCCAAAACAGGATCTTCATTGCTGTTAATGACCGAGTCTGGTTATGGCAAACGAACACCACTAAACAATTTCATGCGTAAAGGCCGTGGCGGTTTAGGAATGATCGGCATCAAACTCACGGGCAAAAAAGGTCACGTTGTAGCGGCATTTATGGTCGGCGACGACGATGAAATAGTTGCCGTATCTTCTGCCGGCACAACTATTCGAACTCCAGTTAAAGACATTTCTACGCAAGGGCGTGCTGCAACTGGTGTACGGGTTATGAGTCTCGGCGAAGGGCAAGTTGTTGCTTCGGTGGCACCAATCTTGGCGACTGACGAAATCTAGTTATTTTATTTAAAACTAGTTTTAAAAAAAATGAAAACGGCTCTGCTGTGTTATTTGTCTTGGTTTCAATAACCGCAACATTTCTCACAGTTACCGGCTTGAGTAACTCGTTAAATGCAGTCATTAGTTCACAACGTGCACAAGTTGCTGCTGATGCAGGCGCACTCTCGTGTGTGATTTACGGGCAGGATGCCGTTGAGCAAAGTGTCATCAAAAATAACGCAATGCTGATTTCGATAATTATTACGGCTAACCAATGCCAAGTCGTTGCGCAGTTTGATGGCGTTTCTCGAGACGCTTTCGCTATGGCGAGTAGTGATAGTCATCTGCCTACACTGCAAAGGTGAAGTTATCGACACCCGCTCCCAAAAATAGGCCACGCGTAAGGCGCGTGTCGCGAGTTATTCGAGATATTGATCCTTGGTCGGTGTTTAAAGTTGGTCTGGTTTTTCACCTTGTTTTATATTTTGTGGTCTTGATTTCACTGGTGCTGTTATGGAATGTTGCTCAGTCAACTGGCACTATTGAAAATGTTGAAAATTTTATGGAGTCATTTGGTTGGGAAACCTTTTCGTTTGAAGGCGGAGCGCTTTTTAAGAATCTGAGTATTTTCGGGCTGTTTATGGTTATTTTGTTTACAGGGTTATGGGTGCTGATCGCGACTATTTTTAATCTGATTACTGACCTCGTTGGAGGAATTAGGGTTACTGTGCTTGAAGAAGAAGTGCGAGCCAGCGATAATCCTTTAGTTGAGGCTGGTGTAACTGAGCAGTAGCCTTGCAAGTCCTCGTATTACAACGGGGCTATAGCTCAGTTGGTTAGAGCGCATCCCTGATAAGGATGAGGTCACAAGTTCGATTCTTGTTAGCCCCACAACGTAAATCGGTATCCATTCCGAGGAGATTCATGCCCACCGATAAAGTAAGTGGTACTTAGACCATGAATTATGGTTCGCTAAATTTCCCTAAACATCTAGATCGTTGAAACTACCTCATTTGAACGAATTAACAACTGCCTATCGCTATTACGCCTATGGTCGACAGGCACTTGTTGAAGCATTGCGACTTGCCAACGTATTGCCAGGAGATGAAGTTCTGGTACCGGCTTTGATCTGCAAAGATGTTCTCTCATCGATTCACACGGTTGGAGCAAAGCCAGTTTTTTATCAAGTTGATAAGACTCTCGCACCTGTTTTGTTGCCAAACTCTTCACTTATCAAAGCAGTTATCGCCGTGAATTATTTTGGTTTTGCACAAGACCTGGAACCATTTTTTGATTACTGCAGGAAGTTTTCTGTGAAACTTATCGAAGATAATGCTCACGGCTATTTGAGCGCAAACATAGATGGAGTTTTGCTCGGTAATCGGGCTCCGCTAGGCATCACGAGCATCAGAAAAACTATGCGAATCCCAGATGGAGCGCGACTACACGTAAGTGACAAGCAACTGTCGGAACTTTTGCCAGATCAACTACAACTAAACGAGAAGCCATTAGGCACAAGATATTTGCTTCAACAAAGATTTTCAAAAGTTGAACGGCTCACTAGATTGCCATTGTTGCGTTGGGCGAGATCAATCGTCCGTCTGCGTAGATTTTTATTAACGGGTGAATTTATCACTACGTCAACGACCCTCGCTGAAACAGAAGTAGTAGTTCCGGTCGGACCACGAGAATCATCCATGAAAGAAATTCAGAAACTAGACGAACAAGCTGAAGTAAAACGAAGAACTGAGCTTTATGACCGTGTGAGTTCCGCTCTTGATAAATCAAAGATCTCACCCGTTCATGGTCACCTACCTGAGAATTGCACACCTTACGGATTTCCTTTTTTCGGCGACACGGAAGCAGCAAAAGATGTTCAGCGACTGGTTAATAGGTTTGGTGTAGAAGTAATTCGCTGGCCAGATCTACCTGAAGCAGTTGTGGCCGATGCCCCAGATCATTATTCAAATATATGGTTAGTAAACTTTCTGTGACGAATTTAATCAGAGACGGCGCCTGGTCTATTTGGACGGGGACAAATACCGAGTGGAATAAAAAAGTTGCCAGCCTTGAAGGGCGAAATATTTACCAATCTGCACAATGGGCGGATCACAAATCAAATGCAGGTTGGCAAACAATGCGTTTTATTTATGCGAGAAATGATTCGTCTTATGATTCGGGTTCTGATTCGGCCATCACAACTATTGCCCAGTGTTTAGTTCGTTCAGGGCCACTTAAATCTTTTGTTGTTTGGATACCAGGCGGACCATTAGGTGATCTAGAAACAATAGGTAAGGGTTTTGTGCAGGCTGTTAAACAACATTTGGGCGCTTCATTGATTTATTTACGCGCATCAATAACACTGCAAGCCAC
>WLFB01000190.1 GCA_009703975.1 Actinomycetota bacterium
ATTTAGGTTTTCAAATCTTGTCACGCCTTGACTCTAATCACAGGATGTAACAAGGCTAGGACGGGCGCGGGTGGGGGTTGAGGCGCGGTGGTTAATCCCATTAATTGGCGAGAACTAGACCTGGCTATCTATGGGTATCTATACATATATATAGGTATTGGATTTGAGGTTGTTGACGGTGGGGCGGGCGCGAGGATTTGATGCGCGCTACCAAGCTGCGCAAACCACCCTGCGCTAAAAACCTATATTTGGCGCCGCGGCTACGAATCTACGAAAGTTTGAGAAAGAGTTTCTCGACTTCTGTAACCGAATAGCCGGCGGCTGCCGACTTCTTGGGATGTGCGAGGCAGTCGGTGAGCCCAGCTGCCAACATTCGAAAGCCGACAGTCTCGAGGGCTTTTGTTGCTGCGGCGATTTGGGTGACGACATCGCGACATTCGCGATCTTCGCTGAGCATTTTTTCGATGCCACGAATTTGTCCTTCGATGCGATTCAATCGCTTTGAGAGTTCGTTTTTGACTTCTGGTTTAATTTGCATTTCGGCGCCTAGTTGCGTGCGAACCAGCGACGCTTGGGTTTTTCGTCGCTTGAACATTGGCATCGCTCATTCGGTGGCACATGGCCGAGAACCTGCTCGACGTGGGCGCCACAACCTGCCCAAGATGGACGACTACATTTCTTGCAATTGATTTGTCTACACATACCCCCTAGGGTATCGTAGAGGGTATGACAAATGCAAATACCCCGAACCTTTTCTTTCAGCAGTACTACCTGCAGTGTTTGTCGCACGCCAGTTATTTGGTCGGCGACACATCGAGTGGGCTTGCAGTTGTGGTCGACCCACAACGCGACATCTCGCAATATCTGAACGATGCGCGTGCGAACAACTTGAAGATCACAAAAGTTATCGAGACACACTTTCACGCTGACTTTTTGTCTGGTCATCTTGAACTTGCCGCTGCAACTGGCGCGACGATTGTCTATGGCGCGGCTGCAATGGGTCGTGTTGACTTTGCAATTGAGACATACCGAAATGGTGAACACATCTCGCTCGGCGCTGTTGATCTTGAGATTCTTGAAACCCCGGGCCACACACCCGAGTCGATTTGTATTGTGGTTCGCGATGCCGATTCGGTTGGCGCCGGTGGTTCGGCAACTGCCGAGCCGACTGCTGTGCTGACTGGCGACACTCTATTTATAGGCGACGTCGGACGCCCCGACTTGCTGGCAACAGTTGGCGTGTCGGCAGATTCGCTTGCACGCGATCTCTACGAATCGTTGCACAACAAGTTGCTTACTTTGCCGGACGCGACAAAGGTCTACCCTGCTCACGGGGCTGGGTCGTCATGCGGCAGAAATTTATCCACTGAGACTGTTTCGACGATTGGCGAGCAGCGTCGCGAGAACTATGCATTGGCGCCGATGAGTGTTGAACAATTTATCGAAGCAGTGACGCAAGGACAATCTGTTGCACCGCTCTACTTTTTATTTGCGGCGACAAAAAATCGTGCGGTACGCGAATTGTTTGACGAGAGCGAAGTAGTGACCTGGTTGACAATTGAGCAGTTACTTAAAGCCAAGGACGACGGTGCGGTGTTGATCGACTCAAGGGATGATCGATCTTTTGCTGCTGGTCACATTCGCGGCTCAATCAACGTTGGGCTTGGTGGGCGTTTCGCCGAATATGTTGGTGCAGTTGTCAAGCCAGATACGCCGATTGTGATGATTAGTGACGCGGGCGTTGAGGCCGAAGCGAAAACTCGACTAGCGCGAATTGGCTTCGACAACTATGTGGGCACGTTGACAGAACCAATTCGTGTGATGTCGCAACACCCCGAACTCGTCGAACAGCAGTCGCGACTTTCGGCAGCGGCGATGGCGGAGCGCGTCGTGTCTGTCAAAGATTTAGTGATCATCGATGTGCGTAATGCGGGCGAAGTTGAAAACGGTGCGATTGCTGGTGCGAAGTTGATTAGTTTGCAGGCGCTGATTAAGAGCCTTGACGGATTAGATAAAAATGCGCCGACGATTGTTTATTGCGCCGGCGGATATCGCTCGTCGATTGCATCAAGCCTGCTCAAGTCGCACGGGTTCAAAGATGTCTCAGACTTGATCGGCGGCTATCAAGCCTGGCAACTCTGGCTGACAACTGCTGAGTAGCCCCAGTTAGGCATAGTTAGGCATAGTTAGGCATAGTTAGGCATAGTCTTGCGCATGAGCGAATTCTCCCCTTGTCCTAAATGCGCGTGCGTCTATACATATGAACTGGGTGAGATGCTCGCATGTCCAGAGTGCGCGCACGAATGGTCGGCGGTTGCAGATATCGGTGATGACGACTCAAGCGCGGCGATCAATGACGAACTCTCAGTAATTAAAGACACTGCGGGCAATATTTTGCAAGACGGCGACACTGTGAAAGTTGTTAAGGATCTTAAAGTCAAGGGTCGGCCCGTGTCGATCAAGATTGGCACCAAGGTTCGCAATATTCGACTTGTGCGCGACAATGGCGATCACGACATTGATTGCAGAGTTGACGGCTTTGGGGCGATGTACCTTAAGTCGAGCGTCGTGCAAAAGATTTAGTTACTAGTTAACTGTGAAACGCCACAAAACTGTGTTGTCAATTTTTAAGTCGGATGACCAGATGAGTTGCGCCTGAGACGACCAAGTGATGTCGTTGTAGCCATCTTTGACACCTACTGCATCTTTTGTGTACACCGACGCCAAGATCCATTTTGAATCATCAAATGTCTTTTGTGACCAGCCGGATGGTTCTGCCTGAATCTTTGACTTGCATTCGGTAGTCGGCGTTTTTGACTTTTCGCACGAGACGTTTAGCGGGGCTTGATGGATTACGTATCCGCGCCATGCCTTACTCGTATTCGCCACCACTTTGCCAGTTGATGTATTTGTAAATTGGGCGATGAACCCGCCGTCGCCGATTTGTTGCCGACCGGAGCCGATGTATTCGAGCCCTGTGTCATTTTGGATGAAGTCTTTGGTGACCATGCCAATTACAAACGGGTATGACGCGGTGAAGCTGATCTTTTCTGCATTGAACGATTTCTCAGTTGTGATTGAGACCGAATCTTGCCCCACCAAAACACCATTGATGTAGAGCGCAAACCAGTTGTCGGCCCACACTTCGGCGACGAATGTAAATTTCTGACCGGTTGCGGTGGCAGTCGTTGTTGTTGTGATAGCTGCGGTTTGCCAAACGAGTTTTCCGTTGAGTTTCGTGCAAACCAACTTTTTTGACGATGACCCAGTCGTGAGCCCAGCTTTTGAACACGAACCACCGGCGCTGGCGGCCGATGCACTTTGTAAGGGCAAATTAAATGCAACAGATGCGATTAGTGCGACACTCGAAACGACTTTAGGGATAATTTTCATCGCCTAAATCTAGTGTGTCGCAACCTGGCCATCCGCTCTGGTTGTAAATGGCAAGAGCGACACATCTCTGTGCCGCTCTCACTTACTCATGCGGTTTACCGAATAAATTCGGCCACGATTCGTCAAGTTGAAGTGTACAGCGACGAAATAAATCGGATCAAAAACTGGGTCGTAAATAGCAAGAGCGACACATCTCTGTGTCGCTCTAACTACTTGTGCGATTAACCAAATTTCTTTGGCCACATTTCGTCACTTCAAAGTGTATCCACTTCAGCAATAACGGCAAATGAAACAGGGCCGACCGATTGCTC
>WLFB01000191.1 GCA_009703975.1 Actinomycetota bacterium
AAGAGATAACTAATTGTGCTAAAAACGCCAGCCAAATTCTGGATTCGTTTGCGAATACAAATCCGATACCGCAAATTGCTTGCATCAATGAAATCGTGACGATCGTTTTTCGCCGATCAAACTTATCTACTATCGGTCCGGCAATCGGCGAGAAAAAAAATGAAGGCAAAACATATGCTGCGAACACGAGTGAAACAAGAAAGGTCGAGTTTGTTGCGTCTTTCACTAATCCAACAAGCGCAACATAAGTTAAGTAGTCGCCGACAACCGAGATGTTCTGCGCGATCCACATGTTGCGAACGTTCGCATTTGATCGAAGAACGCCTTTTATTTTCGTCAAATCATTTCTTTTGGCAGAGGCTCACTGTGTATAACACTCAGCTGTTTTGTCGACCGTGTGAGCGCAACATACAGCGCACGCAAACCGTGTGTTTGCGCAGCAACAATTTTCGCTGGTTCAACGACGATTACTCCATCAAGTTCAAGGCCCTTGACCACACTTACTGGTACAACTGTGAGCCCGGCTTCAATACCAGAAATCCCAGCGCGACCGTGTGCGATTTGTGCCTTGTCTAATGCGGTTGAGATAGCTTCAGACATCGAATCAGGACAAACAATCGCAACATTGCCACCACTAAGTTCGGCGACCATACGTTGCGTATCTTTAATCAGTTCGCTGAAAAGTTCGTCAACAGTTGTTGCGATTATCTTCGGTGTCTCATCGCCTTCGCGAACCGAAACTGGCGAAGTCTGTAGTGGCGCAGCAGCTTTCAAAACTCGAGTTGCGAGCTCCATAATTTGGCGCGGAATTCGATAGCCAACCGTTAGCCCGATAACCCGTGACGGATTTTTCTTAGGCAAATGTGCCAAAACTTCCTTCCACGACGCAGGGGCATGGGCCGAAGTTGCCTGCGCAATATCACCAACAATTGTCATCGCGCCATTAAGTGATCGACGCGAAATCATTCGCAGTTGCATCGGCGAAAGATCTTGCACTTCGTCGATCACGATGTGGCCATAGGTGCGAACTTCATCCGCGTCGTTGATTCGACCGTTTCGGCGAGGCTTTGGTCCGAGTAGTGACAGTGCTTCGTCTAGCACCGCAACATCGGCGTCACTGAACTTGGCTTCTGCCAAAGACTCTGCTCGTTGACGGTGCAGTGACTCGTATTCTTCGGTTGTGCAAACTTTTTGAGCGGCAAGTCGCAACAATGCTTTTGACGAATACAAGTCATGCAACAACTCTGCGGCCGTCAGGACAGGCCAGATGTAGTTGATTACGGCACGAAACTCTGGCAGATCTCGCAACGCACTTCGCATTGTTTCAATATCGGCATCTGGATTTCTACTAGACGCAATCATCGTGGCGACAATTTCTGTCTCAACCCAATGGTTTGCTGCGTTGTGTCTGCGAAAACGACGACGTCCCTCACTGACAAGCACCTTGGATTGATTAACTGTCAGACGTAAATAACCCGCGCCGAACGCAATTTCTACATCTTTGCGTAATGGTCGTTGACGATCTTTAATTGCCGTCGTAATAATTTGTGACATACGTAGATCGCCTTTGATGCGCGCAACAGCTTCGTTGTCTTTCGCACCAAAATTATGCCCGCGCACGAGATCAGCTAAAACCACTTGCTCGACGCCGGCTTCGCCAAGAGACGGCAAAACTCGTTCGATGTATCGCAAGAAAACTCGATTCGGACCAACGACTAATACACCCTGATCTTCTAACGGAAATCTAAATGTGTAAAGCAAATATGCCGCACGATGCAACGCAACAACTGTTTTACCCGTACCTGGCCCACCTTCAACTACCAGCACGCCTTGTTGTGGCGAACGAATGATTTCGTCCTGCTCAGCTTGAATTGTTGCCACGATGTCGCCGAGTTGGCCAGTGCGGCCGCGAGATAAAACGCTTAACAACGTGCTGTATCCACGAAGCGTCGGAGTACTAGATGCAGGCTCACCGTCTAGACCTTCATCATGACCAACACCAAGATGACCAGCACCAAAAAGCTCATCTTCAATGCCGAGCAATTCTCGGCCCTGAACTTCGAAGTGTCGCCGACGAGCAAGCCCCATTGGTTCTCGGCCAGTCGCGCGATAAAACGGTTCGGCAACTGGCGCCCGCCAATCAACAACAACTGGTTCTCGTGCCGAGTCGGCTACTGCAATTCGACCGATGTGAAAACTTTCAAATGCATCAGGCGACTCAGTCAGACGATCTATTCGTCCAAATACGAGCGCTGAATCACCCAGATCAAGTTGCGTCAAACGACCAACAAGAACTTCATCAAACGCGTTGCGTTCAAAGCGAGCCTGATACGTGCCGCCCATCGATGCTTCATTCATTTCGCGGATCTTCCACGCATCGGTCTTTGTTGTCTCAAGGCATTCGTAGGCGTGGTCAATAAACCTCTGCTCATCCTCAAATTCAGGGTGCTGTTTGGTCATTGTTTTGTTCGCAGGTTCTAAAAAATAGGGTTTTTCAATTCTACCGACTGGCTTTGGTCTTTTTACTAATTGCGAATTGAGGATTAAATCGCGTCACATAGTTGTAATTAGCAGCACAGTTTGACATTGCTGCACACATCACGGGCACACTGCCTTATCGGCACTCTGCGGGGGCTAATGCTTGATATTCAATTAATCAAATCACAACAACTTAAAACTTTTTTAATTTTAAGTTGTTTGTTTCTCGTTTCAAGTTGCTCGTCATCGCCAACTCTGAGTCTTGACGATTCGGCTGGTGCTACGAGTTCAACTAGTACAACTAGTACAGAAAGCGTAAATACGACTGAAAGCACAAGTCTCGAAGATGACGAACTTCAAGATGGCGAACTTGATTACGAGCAATCTGTCAGACAACAGTTTCAAGAACTCGTGCAATGGCAAGACACTTGCTATCAACAACCAAAGTCGTGTCGCGTTGACGAATTTACAATCGTTGGCACCAAGTATCACCAAGCTCTTAGCGAGCAAATAAGTCTTTACGCCAAAAGTAATATTAATAGTCGCCCTGGTCACGGCAAGCGCGAAGTTGCGATTGAGTCGATCACAGTTGATGACGCTGCCTTGGTTGCGCAAGTCGACGCATGCATTTACGACACTGTAATTCTTTATATGGATGGCTTTATTTTCAACGACCATGTCTCGTCATCACACAATCGTTGGACACTGCAATTAGATAACAATCGTTGGAAGTGGATCAACTTTCAAATTCTGCATCGTGAATACAACACGAATATCTGTCAAGAATAAAAATGAAATTTAAGATCCTTGTTTGCATCGCAGCACTGGGGTTGAGCACTGCTTGTGTTGCTATTGCGGCTACAAGTACGGTTGCAAAAGCAGACTCAAATAGTCCGCATGCCGTGGTTGACGAATACGGCGCAGTCGTTGACAAAACAATCATTGCTGGGGTGATTGTTCAACAAAACGGTGCGCCCAGCAGCTCTGATTCTTGCCAGTGGTCACCTTCTTTGGCTCGTGACTCTGGCCAAGGCGCAGGCGACGAAGTAACAAAACAAGTTGGCTCAGTAAGTTTTCGACTTTACGATCGCGTCTGCGAAGGTGAAGCAACGACTTACTATTGGATTCCAGAAATCTCAACCGAACAAATTGCGCGCTCCGCAGCCAGTGTTGTTTACGATTTGATACCCGCACCATTCGGCGAATTCGCTCCGCCGGCG
>WLFB01000192.1 GCA_009703975.1 Actinomycetota bacterium
AAGATGTGTTCGAGTTTGAGCTTTGGCTCATCGACTTCGAGGCGTTGCAAGCGGTAGCGGTTTTCAAACAATGCGACAAGCGCACCGTCACCGCGTTTCAAAATACGAATACCACCAATTTGGCGCAGGCGATCGGCACTTGCTTCATCGGTGACTCGAATCGCTTGATACGAGAGCGGGCTAATTTCTGTAGGTGAGTTGAACTCGTGCTCTAATCGGTGAGACAGAACTTCAAATTGCAGAGCACCAACTGCAGCCAAAATCGGGTGAGAGTCACCAACATTCGGGTCTCGCAAAACTTGCACAACACCTTCTTCATCTAGCTGCGCCAATCCGCGCCGAAACTGTTTGACCCTAGAGTTCTCAATTGGTCGCGCTGTCGCATAAACCTCGGGCGCGAATCGAGGCACTGCAGGGTATTCAACTCGCTCAGCAGAAAACAATGTGTCACCAATTTTTAAACCAGAGGCGTTTATCAATCCGATGATGTCACCGGGAAACGCATCTTGAATTATCGTTCGATCAGAGCCAAACGCAGAAGTCGCATATTTGGTGCTCAAAACTTTGTCAGTGCGTGAACAAGTTACATCCATTCCACGCTCAAATTTGCCGGTGCAAACTCGTGCAAACGCCAGCAAGTCGCGATGGCGTGGGTTCATGTTGGCCTGAATCTTGAATACAAACGCCGAGAACTCTTTGTCAAGTGGTTGTGCTTCGCCGGCCAGATTTTCTCTTGCAACTGCAGGAGGCGCAAGATCAATAACTGCGTCAAGCAACATGCGCACGCCAAAATTTGTCAGCGCAGAGCCAACAAACACTGGTGTCGTTACGCCGGCCAAAAAACTCTCAACATCAACATTTGCGCCTATCGCATCAAGTAATGAGCAACCTTCAAGTGCGGCGTTCCATGCAGAGCCTTCTTCAATTGCTGCACGATCTGTCGGCACGATCTCTTCTGGCGCTTCTGAACCACCACGTGCGGTGCGTGTAAATCGGATGAATTCATTTGTGCGCCGATCAATTACTCCGCGAAAGTCTCCAGGTATGCCGACTGGCCATGTTGCTGGTGTGGGGCGCAAACCGATTTGCTGCTCGACTTCGTCCAATAGTTCAAGTGGATCGCGACCAGGGCGATCGTATTTGTTAAAGAAAGTCAGAACGGGCAAATTGCGCGAACGGCAAACTTGAAAAAGTTTTAAAGTCTGCGCTTCGATTCCTTTTGCGATGTCAAGAACCATGATTACCGCGTCGACTGCAGCCAAAACACGATATGTATCTTCAGAGAAGTCTTTGTGGCCTGGTGTATCGAGCAAATTGAACACATGGTCGCGATATGGAAACTGCAGCACGGTCGACGAAATTGAGATGCCGCGTTCGCGCTCAAGCGCCATCCAGTCTGATGTTGACGCACGACCACCGGCGCGTGCCTTTACTGCCCCTGCTTCTTGCACGGCGCCGGCGTATAGTAAAAACTTTTCAGTGAGGGTCGTTTTACCGGCGTCAGGGTGAGAGATAATCGCAAATGTGCGTCGGCGCGCAGCCTGAAACAGCACATCTTCATTCGTATCCATTGCTGAGCAGTTTACTTAGTTAAAGGTTCAGTAGTCGGAAGTAAACCGAAAGCAACAAAATCATTCGTAATGTCTGATGCGGTCTTAATCAATAAAGGAAGATATTTCTCGGTGAGCATCTTGAGCGAGGTCTCAGCGGCATTCACCGTCACATTTATTGCTGCAATTGTTTTGCCGTGCATGTTGTGAACAGGTACTGCGACTGACCGAATGCCGTATGAAAGCTGTTCATCAGATAGCGCCCATTTTTGTTTTCTAATCTTTGCCAAATTTGTATCAATTTGTTTGCGGCTTGGCGTAATGCGGGGGACTATTCCGGAGTTGGATGGCAATTTCAGCACACGGTCTAAGGTCGCCGAATTTAAATCAGCGAGCATAACCATGCCCATTGAAGTTGAGATTGCGGGAAATCTTGTTCCGATATGAACCGAGATTCCAATTATTTTTGCAACTGGAACTCGAGCCGTATAAATGATGTCGCTTCCATCTAACTCAGACATTGAGCTTGATTCTCCAGTTTTTTGCACAAGTGCAACTAGATGGGGTTGAACTACATCCCACATACCTTGCGAAGAGACATAAGAAGTGCCGAGTTCAAGAGTCTTTGGTGTGAGCATGTAATTACTACCGATAAGCCTCACATAACCAAGTTTTTCAAGCGTTAATAGCAACCTTCGGGCAGTTGGCCGTGCGAGAGATGTGATTGTGGCTACGTCACTTACCGTAAGTTCCATTTTTGCCGGGGTGAATGCTTTTATGACGTCAATACCCCTGGCTAGCGATTCAACGAAATCAGTGCTTTGAGGCAACTTAATTCGTTTTGATTTAATTTGCACGAAATCAAATCTACTTGGCGGGTTGAGCTTTTCGCCCTCTGTCCGCATTGTGGTAAGTTGTCCGTTAATAAGGGCTAGGTAAAGTCATGATCAATTAACTCGAATGGAGAAAGAGAATGTCACCAGCAACTGCGATTCAGCGTCACCATCACTTAACTTTGTGCACCGGTACTGCACAAGAAGATTACGATTTTCACACAAAAATTTTGGGCCTTAAGAGTGTCAAGAAGACTGCTCTTTACGACGGCGTTGTTCCGATTTACCATTTGTATTACGGCAATGATCTTGGTGAAGAAAGCACACTGATCACATGTTTCCCGATGCGTCAGTCAGGACGAGTCGGGCGAAAAGGTACAGGTCAAATAAGTGCGATCAGTCTTTCTGTGCCACAGTCAAGCCTCGGATTTTGGAGCAAGCGATTGACTGACCACGGTGTAGCAAATAAAGAAGATCAGCGCTTTGGCGAGAAGTTGGTTAAATTTCAAAACCCAGGTGGTATTGACTACGAACTTGTCGGTATCGCAGATGACGATCGCAAGCCTTACACCGGTGGTGGTGTGCCGAGCGAGTACGGGATTCGTGGCACACATGGCATCACTGTTTCAGTAGCGAGTTTCGAAACTTCACTTGAATTTATGGAACTTGCATGGAATGGCAAACAAACTGCAAAAGATGGAAACTCAGTTCGATTCGAAGTCGGAAGTGGCGGAACCGGAACCGTCGTTGATTTTCATCGCGACCCAAGCCTGGGACAAGGTACCTGGACATTCGGCGAAGGCACAGTTCATCATTGTGCGTTTCAAGTTGAAAGCCTTGATGTTCAAACTAATGTCAAAGCACATATCGAAGGACTCGGTTTCACAGATGTTTCTGATCGTAAAGATCGAGGATATTTTGAATCGGTTTACGTACGAACGCCAGGCGGCGCACTATTTGAAGCGACAGTCAGCAAGCCTGAAGGTTTTCTTATTGATGAGACTTATGAGAACATGGGAACCTCGTTTCAAATTCCACCAGTTTTTGCCGATCAGGCACAGTGGATCAAAGAATTCCTAGAGCCACTCAACTACTAAGTGACAAGCTCTAACTATCACCTTCAGCAACGAGTCGAGCACTATGGAGTGCCAATTGATGATGCGCAAGTTGTAGTCGTATTAGTACACGGGCGAACAATCACTCCTGAGTACATGAACGAATTTGTCGTTCAGCGATTAGAAATTGAAAATATTGCGTTTGTTGCCCCTGC
>WLFB01000193.1 GCA_009703975.1 Actinomycetota bacterium
AATTCGTATGGGTAGCCCTTTGATGTCGCCACTGCCCGAGATGCCGAATGTCATCGATTATGCGCACGCAGTAGAGCGAGTTGACTGGATGGATGTGTTTCTATGGGCAAAGGCCAAGTTTTCTATCGCGACAAACTCAGGCGGCTCAGAAGTGCCGATGTGTTTTGGTACGCCGGTAATTAGAACTAATTATTCCTCATTTGGCCACTGTTCCTTCTTCGAAAAATCATTTATGGTGCCGAAGCTCTACAAACTCAAAAGCGAAAAGGCATCAATGTCATTGCAACAGGCACTGCGCACCCCGATTCCTTGGTGCGAGTCGACAGTTCATGAAAACATTGAATTTGAGATCATAGATAACACACCGCAAGACTTAGTTGAAGCAGCAGTTGAAATGTTTCAACGATTTGAGAAGAATAATTGGGATATGACTGATCAGCAAAGCAACGCACAGAACATTCGACTCAGCGAAGGTGCGGTTGGCGGGCTTCCGATCTCGCAAAGCTTTCTTGATAATCATCAATTTTTTGTTAAAGCATGAAGTATCTTTTCAAGTTATTGCGGATAATTTCGGGATTAGTTATCGCGATCGCGATTCGAATTGTGTTGCCGATTAGAAACTATAAATTTGGTCGGCTGCCGAGTCACGAAATTGGGCACTACGCATCAAATGTAGAAATTCACTTGTGTGAAAAAGATGCAAAAATTCATGGCGATTCTAAGAAAACTGCAGACATCTGGTACCGAAACCCAGATCACGCGGTTGCCAACAACCAATTAGACACAATGTGGTCGCGAGTAATCAAGATTTCTAATTCGCCAGTTACGAGATATGCCGACGCAATTTCACGGCGACTTCCCGGCGGGTCTAGATTTTCAATTTCGCACCACGATCGAGATGCATACGGTCTCTACGGCAAATTTCAGCCACATATTAAATTTTCAAATTCAGAAACAAAACAAGGTGAAGATTTTCTAAATTCTGTGAGACATACCCCTAGTCAGAAGTTTGTGTGTTTGGCTGTTCGTGATTCTTCGTACAAACGAGATCAGTTCGAGAATCGCGACATCCGTCATGATGACTATCGCAATAACGACATCAGCAATTTTCATAATGTTGCCGAGCAACTTGCTTTAGACGGTTTTCTAGTTTTCAGAATGGGTGCAAAAGTCGAGCGACCATTTGGGGTAGATGCATCAGGAGTTTTCGACTACGCATCAAACGGTATGCGTACCGATTTTCTAGATGTATACCTTTCGGCAAACTGCGAAATTTTCATTTCAACTGTCTTGGGTATTGATTCAATCCCGGAGATTTTTCGTGTGCCAAGAGTCTTGACAAATTACATTCCGATCGCCAACTTCGGCAAGTATGGCCCACAAGATTTGATTATCCCGAAACAGTATTGGATTGAGAACGAGAATAGGTATATGCCGTTCAGCGAAATTGTGGCATCAAAAAATGCGCTTGGGTCTTGTACAAGCAGTTACGAATATCAACGCGCAGGCCTAAAACTTGTGGAAAATACCCCAGACGAAATAACACTTGCGACTCAAGAATTACTCGCCCGCAAAAATGGCACCTGGCAAGTAACTGTCGAGGCAAAGACTCTGCAAGATAAGTTTTGGTCGTTGTATGACCAACTTTCGCCTCCAGGTATTAAGAGCCGTGTAGATGATCACAAACCAATAATTGGCACAGAGTTTCTTCGCGCTAACCCGCACTGGACGGCATAAAGCTTTGAAGTTCAACATTGATCCCCGCCTCAGTCGGCTAGTTCGACTAACTCTTTCAGCACCATTCGCGCTCTTCTTCGTCGTATTAATTCGCTTGATTCGGCCCGTTTTTTTAGTTCGAATTGGCGTGATGCGCAGCGATCGAATTGGTCATTTCGCCCTAGAGACCGAACTCTGGCTCCTTGAACAAGAGTCTGGCGTCGCCTCGCGTCCGAAGCGATCAGTTGATATTTGGTTTGCACCCGAGCCAATCGCCAATCGAGTTCTCCACAAAATGTGGAAGCAAGTGCTGACAATCTGGCCTAATTGGTTGATGGTTTCGGTGTTCCGTATCAATAATTTAATCCCCGGCGCATTTGCTCACCAGATCAATAAAACAACTGCGACATGTTTAGATGTTCACAATTTGTTAGACGTCTACCCACCGCGCCTCAAATTTACCGCAACGCAAATCGAACAGGGCCATGCAGGTCTTGCAAAGTTAGGAATGAAACCCACGGATCGTTTCGTTTGTTTTATCGTAAGAGATTCGGCTTACACGAAAAAAGCATTCCCTGAAAAAGATATGTCATATCACGACTTTCGAAACTGCGATGTTGATGACTACGTTGCCGGCGCCGAGGCACTCGCAGATCGCGGCTTATTTGTATTGCGCATGGGTTCTGTAGTTTCAAAGCCTCTTGTCTCAAGTAATCCACGCGTGATTGATTATGCAAACTCCAAAGTCCGTAGCGAATTTATGGATCTCTTTCTCGGTGCACATTGTGAATTCAATGTTTCTGACGGTTTAGGTTTCTACGCAATTCCTGCGATGTTTCGTCGGCCAAACGCCTACGTTAACTATTCACCATTTTTTATGTACTACTCGTCTCGCGCTTGCGATTTGGGTATCGCAAAAACAATGATTGATACGGCGACTGGCAAACGCCTGAATCTCACTGAGATGGGCAAACGTGGAGTCGCCAGATTTGGTGAGACATCTCAATTCACAAGTGCTGGCGTGTCGGTCAAGAGCAACACTCCATCTGAAATTAAAGATCTTATGCTTGAGATGCTTGATCGCATCGAAAGCAAATGGTTAAGCCGGCCAGAAGACGATGAACTTCAGCGCAAGTTCTGGGAGAAGTACTCAGAAATCATTGGACCAGATCGAATAAATTTTCACGGCGAGATTTGGTCTAAATATGGTGCACAGTTCTTGCGTGATAACCAAGACTGGATTCTCTAGAAATCATTGGTGCGCTCAGCGGGCGCTGGGCTAGCGTATTGAATGTAATTAAGTGCAATTTAGGGCAGTAGCTCAGTTGGTAGAGCGCCGGTCTCCAAAACCGATGGTCGGGGGTTCAAATCCCTCCTGCCCTGCAAAAGCAGATTTAAATAGTCATTATTGATTACCGTTTTGGTAAGAAAGATCGAAAGGCAACTAATTGAGTAAGTGGCCGCTTAAGAAATTTGAAGATTTTAGTAATGATGTCATTGTCGTCGACGGACTTTGGGGCTCAGGAAAACAGCTCGTCAGCACCCTCGTCGGCGGTTTTGAAAGAGTTGAGCACTTTAAGTACAACCCCGACTACGACTACTTATGTGCGCTTGATCACTTGGGCTCAATTGATCGAAATGCCTCAACAACATTGTTGCAATTAATTGCGGGTAGAAATCAGTATTACAACTTGATCGGCCGCGAGGTCAACCTCCGCTGGCGTGACGAGACTGGTCCGCGATATCACCCAACACCTTTTAAGTTCGTGTCCAGACTCTTCAGTAAAGACGGAGAGGCAATCGCCCTCACAATCGACGAGAAAAACATTGCCAACAACATCACCACACACTGCATCTATCCGGTGATGCAACCATTTATTGATGCGTTTGGCTCACGACTTAAATTCATAGAAGTTGTGAGACACCCAATTCA
>WLFB01000194.1 GCA_009703975.1 Actinomycetota bacterium
CCAATGATCTGCGCGCCCGAGTTTTGCGTCCAGCAGTGCGATTGATGCTGGGGATCTTGCTGGGTCGGCGCGAGGCAACCACAATCATCGAGAACTCAGATGACCTAACAAGTCTCGTAGAAGGAGAGTTTTTGGCTCGAAATCAAATTGTTTTGATTCGAGGTACTGGTGTCAATTTAGACGTCTTTAAAGCATCACCTGACCCCGAAGGAAACAAAGTTGTTGTGCTTGTCGCGCGAATGCTCATAGATAAGGGTGTTTTCGAGTTTGTTGAGAGTGCCAACGAGATTAGAAAGACACATCCAGATATTGAGTTTTGGTTGGTTGGTGATGTTGATCTTGGAAATCCAGCATCTTTAACGTCTCAACAATTACAAGATTGGGCGACAGCAGGTGCAATTAAATGGCTGGGTTACCGAAACGATGTAGCCGAAATCTTGAAGCAATGCCACATTGTTTGTTTGCCGTCATATAGAGAAGGTTTTGGCAAAGTATTCGTTGAAGCGGGTGCGACTCAGCGCGCAGTTGTTGCAACCAATGTCCCAGGTTGTCGAGAAGCAGTAGAAGACGGAAGAAATGGTCTGTTGGTTGAGCCGAAAAATGTTGGGGCATTGACCGCCGCATTAATTCGTTTGCTTGATGATGATGAGTTGAGACTGAAAATGGCTGCAGAGGGTCGCAATCGCGCAGAGAACGAGTTTTCGTCTGCAACAATTAATAAGCAGACAATTGCGGTATACCAGCAGGTGCTCAAATCGTCTAGTTTGTAAAGTAAAGCATCCAACTAAACTGGTTACGAACTAGGAGGTAGCAGTGAAATTTATACGACGCGTTTTGCTTGCTGTCGGTGTGGCTAGTGCAGTTGCCGGTGTTATCCGCTTCAAAGGCAAAGGTGTTGGCGCGATTAAACAAGGTGGCTGGCGCAAAGTTACTGATCCAAAGCAAAACTGAAAATAAACGGTTAATTGGATGATTGGCATCGTTGGTGCTGGTGTTGTTGGCTCTCGAGTAGCCGAGACACTGCGACTATTCTCGCCGCGGCAAATTTGTGTTCACGATACTGAGCAGATAATTTCCCAACGTTTAGCTGCTCGGTTGAGTGACGAAAAATCTCAAATAAGTGTTGTTGATCGAAACGCGATGAAGTCGGCAAAAGTCGTCGTACTGTGCGGGCCGTCTCCACATTTTTCAATCGCTAAAGAGTTTCTTGATGCAGGTGTGAGCGTTGTTTCAACAAGCGACGACATTGCTGACTGTTTGAATTTGTTAACACTTTCGCAACTTGCTCTCGAAAATAAGGCAACATTAATAGTTGGCGCCGCGTCGTCACCGGGTATGTCGGGTTTGCTGGTGCGACATCTCGCATTATCTTTTGACTCAATAGATGAAGTTCACGTTGCGCTTCACGGCACCGGTGGCCCGGCATGTGCCAGACAACATCACCGAGCACTATCTGGACAATCAATCGGTTGGCATGATGGCGAGTGGTTGCGTCGTCCGGCAGGAAGCGGACGAGAACTGTGTTGGTTTCCAGAACCAGTTGGTGCGTATGACTGTTACCGCGCCGAATTACCTGATCCGCTTTTAATTAAACGTGCCTTTCCGGAACTTGAGCGTGTCACTGGGCGGGTTACTGCGACACGTCGCGATCGAGTTTTTTCTAGAGTACCGATGATGATTCCGCCGCAAGCCGAAGGTGGCATGGGCGGACTTCGTGTCGAGGTGCGGGGAATGAAAAACGGTGCGCGTTTGGTTGATGTGATTGCCGTTGCTGAGCGTGTAGGTCAAGTTGCCGGAGTCGTTGCTGCTAACACTGCTCACGCAATTGATATAAACAAAATCGAAAAACATGGTGCCCATGTTCTTGGGGATGAGTCAATGCCGAATGCATGGCTGGTTGCACAAATATGCAATGCAGGTATCAACTTGCATTCGTTCGTTAGGGCTTAGTCAGACTTTAGATTTACCAGTTATTTTCACCAGCTGTATTTACCCGTTATGTTCTCATTCATTCTTAGATATATTGCTGAATGTGTCTGTGGCAAATAAGCGGTCAAACAGCAGTCACAGTGATGTACATCATGATGTGCACAACGATGTACGCCTTGATGTACATAGTGAAGTCATGCGCAGGTTTGTTAAACATGAACAAAGGTATACATCGCAACGTCGATTGATCGTGACGGTGCTGTCAGCTTCTGATCGTCCATTGATGATTCAACAAATGTTGAAGCGCTCGAGCAATCTAAAAAAAGTATTGGCGCAAAGTTCTCTGTATCGCAATCTTGTCGTGCTTGAAAACGTCGGCGTAGTGCAACGAATTTTCAGCACTGATGACGTGGCGCGTTACGAACTTAACGATGACATTCTCGGTCATCACCATCATCTTGTTTGTTCAAAGTGCGGCGATATTCGCGATGTGCGGATACCAGAATCTCTTGAGTCAAGCCTCGACTCAACTCTTTCAAAAATTGCAAAAAGCTCAGGGTTTGAACTTGATCAACACCGATTAGACCTAATTGGCCGTTGCCGCAATTGCTGCTAATGAACTAGCTAGTTTTCTCAGTTAATTTAAGAATCGAATCGTTGAGACGCTCAATCTGTTGAGCCAACTCATCAGAGGTCACAACATTTGACAACGCCAGCTGCACACTGGCGATCTCACGAGCCAAAAACTCAGCATCGTTTTGGGTGCGAATTGCAACATTGCGATCAATTTCTGCTTGCTCGCGATCGCGAAACTCTTGCCGATTATGCGCCAACAAAATAAGTGGCGCAGCATAGGCGGCCTGAATTGAAAACATTAGATTCAATAAAATAAATGGATATTTATCCCATCTGAATGCAATGAATGAAACATTTAGGCCAACCCAGATTAAAACCATGATGGATTGAATAATTAAAAATCGAGCAGTGCCCATGAGTCGTGCGATATTTTCAGCGAATTCGCCAAACGCACTTCGATTATATTGCACACCAATCTTTGGCTGGTTACGTGGCCGTCCAAGGTCTTCACGGCGCTTCATTGTGGACTCCATTCAAATCATGATCGGTATTGTTACTTAGATTCTTAGAAACCTGATTAGTTTCTGGCGTGCGAGCGACAACCTTGCGACGCCAGTCTGCAGGCAATGCATTATCCAAAACGTCGTCTACTGTGACTGCACCAAGAAGTCGACCGTTGGCATCACAAACACCAACTGCCAACATGTTGTAAGAAGCAAGCCGTTCAGCAACTTCTTTTTCAGGCAAGTGCGGATCAATTGTTGGTTCGTTTTCGACACAGTGACGCAACGTCATGCTTGGGCGCTCGCGCAACAATCGCTGAAAATTTACAACACCGATATACGAGCCGGTGGGTGGGTAATGAGGTGCATGAGCTATAAAAACTTGCGCAGCAATCGAGACAAGTCGTTCTGGGTCGCGAATTAGTGCAAGCGCCTCAGCCACCGTTGCGTCCGGTCCAAGAACAATGATGTCAGGAGTCATCAATGCACCTGCAGTACCGCTCGCATACGAGAGTAGTTGGCGCATTGTTTCGGCATCTTCGTCGTCCATTGCATCTAAAACTTTTGTGCGTTGATCTATTCCCATTTGTCCAAGCAAGTCGGCGAGGTCGTCGTATTCC
>WLFB01000195.1 GCA_009703975.1 Actinomycetota bacterium
TTGAAACTGCAGGAAAGTATCCAGATGTTTGCTTCGAGCACGCAACTGGTTACAAGACTGCACCAAACATGGGAACTTTCTTCGGAGCCGCTGAAGAAGCTCGTTACCTTTCTGGTATTGCAGCAGGAGCAGCATCCAAGAGTGGAAAATTGGGCTACGTTGCGGCGTTCCCGATTCCAGAAGTTGTTCGAGGAATCAACGCGTTCACACTCGGTGCACGCTCAGTAAATCCAAAAGCAACTGTTCAAGTTTCGTGGACATCAACTTGGTTTGATCCAGCAAAAGAAAAAGAAGCAGCTCAGTCATTGTTGCAAGCAGGCGCCGACGTTCTTGGTATGCACCAAGACTCAACAGCAACTGGTGAAGCAGCAAAAGAAGCTGGTGCAAAGTGGGTCGGCTATAACTCAGATACAAAAGCGGGCGACTTCCCAGATACTTGGTTGACAGCTCCAGTTTGGGACTGGGGTCCTTATTACATCGCAGCCGCTAAATCACTTGCTGGTGGAACCTGTCTTGCAGGCGACGCTGGTCAGTACTACGGCAACATGAAAGACGGCACTGTAAAACTTGGTGCGTTTGGTTCGTCGGTAAGTGCAGAAACACAAGCAACTATTGCTACGAAAGCAGCAGCAATAATTGATGGTTCGTTCGCACCTTTCACTGGACCAATCAAAGACAATGAAGGCAAAGAACAAATCGCTGCGGGTGTAGTTGCACCGCTTGGTGATTTGCTCGGTCAGATGTACTTCGTTGAAGGTGTAATCGGCTCAACCAAGGGCTGATAGAGACAGGCTGATAGTTAAAGATGAATGCCTCCTTGGAGGCGACGCAGGGGTCGCATCGTGAAAATGGTGCGACCCCTTCTGCGTTGTCAGCACAAAATGTAACAAAGAGGTTTCCGGGTGTAATCGCAAATCAGAACGTCAACTTTGACGTTGCGCGAGGCGAAGTGCACACGTTATTAGGTGAGAATGGCGCCGGCAAAAGCACACTTGCATCAATTTTGAGTGGTTTGTATCGTCCTGACGAAGGATCAGTGCTGCGCAACGGTAAAGAAATTCGACTTTCAAGTCCGCGCAGTGGATTAAGTCATGGGATCGCAATGGTTCATCAGCACTTTCGTTTGGTAGATCGTTTTTCAGTTGCTGAGAATGTCGTGCTTGGCAGCAAAGGGCTTTCATTTGTTTTGCAACCAAAAGACATTGAAGCCAAAGTTTCTGAAGTTAGTGAAAAGTTTGGTTTGCCATTAGACCCGCGGGCAGTTGTCGGTGAATTATCCGCTGGGCAAAGGCAACGAGTTGAAATTGTTAAGGCGCTGTATCACGGTGCCGAAGTGTTGTTGCTCGACGAGCCGACGGCACTACTTGCGCCGCCAGAAGTAGTAAAACTATTTGAAACTGTTAGGGCGATGACTAGCGCTGGTAAATCAGTTGTATTTGTGAGCCACAAACTAGGCGAGGTCGTAGATATTTCGGATCGCATCACTGTTATGCGTGATGGCAAAGTTACTGGTTCAGTCAAACGCGGTGAAGCAAATGCGAGTCGGCTTGCAGAATTAATGGTTGGTCGCGAAATTACTCTTGCGCCGCGTCGCGGAACTTCAGATTCAGGCGATGTCTTGCTTTCGGTTTCGCAAGTTCATTTATCGCACGATCAATCGCAAAATCAGCCGAATCAGCCGAATATTCTTTCGGATATAAATCTCAGAGTTCGATCTGGTGAAATTTTAGGAATTGCCGGAGTTTCAGGAAACGGCCAACGTGAATTGGCCGAAGTGATTTCGGGCTTGCGACAACCAAGTCAAGGCGCAGTCACTGTTTGTGGCATACCGACAGTCGGTCTAGGCGCGCGAGCAACTCGTCAGGCCGGTCTGGCATATGTTCCTGAAGATCGACTTGGTACCGGTCTTGCACCGTCTCTTTCGATGGTTGACAATCTTTTACTGACCCGTGATCGCGGATTTCTCGTTGATCGTAAAAGTGCGTTCAAAGAAGCAGAAGAATTCATTACGAAGTTAGAGATCAAGACACCAGGGCCACTCACTCCGACACGAAAACTTTCGGGTGGTAATGCGCAAAAGGTGTTACTTGCACGTGAGCTATTTTCTACAGATTCATCGCGCGTGTTAATCGTCTGTTCGCCAACTCGAGGGTTGGACGTTGGCGCAGTTGAAGCAGTCCATGCGCTTCTAGATGAAGCACGAAAGAACGGCAAAGCAATTCTGTTAATCAGTGAAGATCTTGATGAGGTTATGACCTTGGCCGATCGGGTACTTGTTTTGTATAGAGGTTCAATAGTGCTCGAAGCAAAAGGCGTAGCGGACGATTTTGAAAAAGTTGGTCGAGCAATGGCCGGACTGGCATCGTGAATAATATTACGTCTGGCACGCCATGATTATCGGTGGCACTCGCGTTCAGCTTGAAGCTCGATTAACTTCACCGCGTTGGCTCGTTGTTGTCGTGCCCGTATTCTCGGTGTTGTTTGCACTTGTTGTTGGTGGCGTGTTTTTGTTGATTACTGGTCATCCGCCAATTCGAACATATCGCGACCTGTTAGATAACGGGTATACGAGTTTTTATGGAATCACAGACACGCTTGGTTTGGCGACACCACTTATCTGTACTGGTTTGGCTGCGGCGTTTGCATTTCGCATGAATCTGTACAACATCGGTCAAGAAGGTCAGCTATATCTCGGCATGGTCGGCGGTGCATGGGCGGGTATCGCACTCGCCCCACATTTGAATCAGTTCATTGCTGTGCCCGTGGTGCTTTTTACCGGTGCGCTATTTGGCGCCATGTGGGTTCTCGTGCCGGCACTTTTGCGTGCGCGCATGGGGACAAGTGAAATTGTCAGTACTTTATTGCTGAATTATGTCGCACTTAATTTGATTAATTATTTTATTTATGGATCACGCGGATTCTTTAGAGACCCGTCAACTCCGTTTCCGCAAGGACGACCAATTAGTGAGAGTGGAAGATTTGATTCGTTCGGTACAACTAATACATATCCGACTTTAATTATTTCGATCATGCTCGCAGCCTTTTTATTTTGGTTCGTGCGGCGCTCAAATTATGGATACGAAACTTCTGTGTTCGCCGATTCTCCGCAAACGGCCCGGTATGCCGGTATGAATAGTATTTGGTTAACGAGTTCTGTTCTGCTTGTTTCTGGGGCGCTTGCGGGATTAGGCGGCGCAATGTATGTCATGGGCCCCGCTGGCAAAGTTGATCCTGGTTTATTGCAAACTGGTCTTGGTTATGCCGGCATCGTGGTGGCTGCTCTTGCGCGATATAACTTTGTCGCGGTAATCATTACTGCGGTTCTATTTGCTGGTCTTCGTGTTGGCGGCTCTGCGTTGCAGGCGTCGTCAGATCCTGTGCCAATTGCGATTGCAGTCGTGCTGCAAGGAGCAGTGTTGTTGTTCGCACTTGGTGGCGAAATATTTAGGCGAAACAGAGTAGTGATAACACGAGTTGTGCAAAATGTGAAAGTCTCAGTATGAACTCAAATGTTTGGCTTCTGACATTTGCCGATGCAATCAGCATCGCAACAACTCTTATATTGGCCTCACTTGGCGCAATGATCACTGAACGATCTGGTGTTATCAA
>WLFB01000196.1 GCA_009703975.1 Actinomycetota bacterium
AATAGATAGCCGTCATTTGCCGCGACTTCACCAATCACGCTCGATTTGGTTAAGCCAAAACGCTCAACCATATCGTTGACATATCTTTTTGCATGATTTAACCACTCAGTTGAAAAAGAACTGAAGTACGCATACTCCTCATTAAAAAGTTCTGCTGCACGTGAGTAAGCTTCGGCTTGAACGAGCCAACATTGTTCACAAACAAGTACTCGCAAAGGAAAGTATTTTTCGGGGCGCTTCAGTGCCAATTTTGTCAAGTAGGCGTTAGATGGAGGTGCAACTCCAAGATCAACTAGTACATGCGATACATCTGAGCCACAGTGTCGACACTTCACTCGTTCAATAGTACCTGCACAGCAGAATTGAGGAAGGTGATGCGCTAGTTGCGGCGTGAGGGTAGTGAAGTTATGCGGCGACCGAGGATGCGTGGGGACGAATTCGAAGAGGCTGAGACGCCTTTGTAAAGAGCACCGGGGATACAAAGCGCTTTGCCACGCGTCACTGCGCGCAAGCCTTCGCGTGCAACATCGGTGGCTTCAAGCCACGCAAAATTTGGCACTTGGCTGGAAATACTGTTGGTGCCAGAAACTTCAGAGAATTCTGTTCGTGTGAACCCCGGACACAACGCAGTAACTCGAATACCGGTGCCACGCAGTTCTTCATGTAGCGCTTCGGTGAAACTCGTGACATATGCCTTGGTCGCAGAATAAACAGCTGCCCTCGGCCCGGGTTGAAAACTTGCGACGCTAGAGACATTCAGTAAATAACCGCGACCATTTGGCACCATTGCTTTAATCGCAGCATGTGACAAACGAGTTAGCGCCAAAACATTTACGCCAATTTCTCGTGATAGCCGTTCAAGATCAATTTCGTGCATCAAACCTGAAGAGCCAAAGCCAGCATTATTGACAACTAAATCAATCGGTATTTTTGATGAGTCGACGATGCGCGCTTCAACTTGTGCAACACCGTCAGAAGTTGAAAGATCGGCAACAATCACTTCAACATTTTTGAATCGCGCTGCCAATGCTTCAAGACGATCTGCTCGACGGGCGACTAAAACTAATGGCACGCCTGACATACCGAGTTGAACAGCAATCTCTTGACCGATGCCGCTAGACGCACCTGTCACCAAAGCACAGGTGAACGGGTACTTAGCCATGATTAGCGCTCGTTAGTGAGACGAACCGGCCGAACTATTTGAATTTGGTAATCCACCAGTTGCAGCCAAGCGAGCATGTGCACGACGTAGATCTGCTTCAACCGTCGCATCGTGTTCGCCACGCATCGCCTCTTGCGCGCGTTCTTGTGCAGCTCTCGCCCGCACAACATCAATATTCTCGGCAAGTTCAGCACTGTCAGACAAGATCGTCACATGATCTGGCGCCACATCGACGAAACCACCGTGCACAGCAACATCTTGCACTTTGCCGTCAGTCATATATATGCGAGTGTGGTTTTCAACGAGCGCACCTAAGAATGTCGTATGGCCCGGCAAGAAAGCAATTTCGCCGCCTTCTAACGTGCGCGTAATTACTTGTCGTGCTTCACCAGAAAACAAAACGCGTTCTGGTGAAACTACCTCGACTCTGAGTGAACTTGACTCTGCCATGTTTGCTGAAACCTAAGCAGCCGAATCTTGAAGCGACTTAGCCTTAGCCAAAACTTGATCAACGCCACCGACGTTCAAGAAAGCCTGCTCTGGTACATCATCAAGGTCGCCCTTAATGATCGCTTCGAAACTTTCAACTGTTTGTGCAGTTGGCACGTACTCACCCTTAACACCGGTGAAAACTTCAGCAACATAGAACGGCTGAGACAAGAAACGCTGCACCTTGCGGGCGCGCGAAACAGTCATGCGGTCTTCTTCTGAGAGTTCATCAAGACCAAGAATCGCGATGATGTCTTGCAACTCTTTGTAGCGTTGCAAAATTTCTTGCACGCGACGCGCGACACCGTAGTGACGATCGCCGACAGTTTCTGGTGTCAAAATTGTTGATGTTGACGCAAGTGGGTCTACTGCTGGGTAAATACCCAACGATGCGATCTGTCGCGACAACTCGGTTGTTGCATCCAAGAAAGCAAACGTCGTAAACGGTGCTGGGTCGGTGTAGTCGTCAGCAGGCACATAAACAGCCTGCAACGAAGTAATCGATCGGCCACGTGTTGACGTGATTCGCTCTTGCAACTGACCCATTTCGTCAGCAAGCGTCGGCTGGTAACCCACTGCTGACGGCATACGACCGAGCAATGTTGATACTTCAGAGCCTGCTTGAACAAAACGGAAAATGTTGTCAACGAACAACAACACGTCTTGGTTTTTGACATCGCGGAAGTATTCGGCCATTGTTAATGCCGAAAGCGCAACGCGCAAACGAACGCCTGGTGGTTCGTCCATTTGGCCGAAAACTAGGGCTGCTTTTTCGAACACGCCCGACTCTTCCATTTCAAGACGAAGGTCGGTACCTTCACGAGTTCGCTCACCAACACCAGCAAACACCGACACACCACCGTGCTTTGAAGCCACGCGGTTGATCATCTCGGTGATCAAAACTGTTTTACCTACACCTGCACCACCGAACAAACCGATTTTTCCACCAGCCAAATACGGCGTGAGCAAGTCAATAACTTTGATGCCAGTTTCGAACATTCGTTTTGAAGGCTCGAGTGTGTCGAACGCTGGCGCAGGACGGTGAATTTCCCAACGTTCTGCGTCTTTGAAATCATCGTTGTTGCCGTCAAGACAGTCACCCCACACGTTCCATACGTGACCAAGAGTTTTATCGCCAACAGGCACTGTTATGCCACGACCTGTGTCACGCACCGGTGTGCCGCGGCGCAAGCCGTCTGTTGGCTTCATGCACACCGCACGAACACGACTGCCACCAAGTTGCTGTGCAACTTCGGCAAGGATCACATTTTCTTGACCCTCAACTGTGACGGTGAACTCAAGTGCTTGGTTGAGTTCTGGCAGTGAGCCACGTGGAAACTCAACGTCAATAACTGGACCAGCGATTGCTACTACTCGCCCATCTTTACGGTCTGTGGTTGCTGTACTCATATTTTCTCCCTTTTAATTTCGCTTAAAAATTCTTAACTACTAACTAGCTAATTCACTGACATTTCGCGGACAATATCGACATCATCAGAACCAAGCGCTTCAGCGCCGCTGACGATTTCCATAATTTCGGTTGTAATCGAATCTTGACGTGCACGGTTCATAATGCGTGACAGATTTTTGATCAATTCTTCGGCGTTGTCAGTTGCTGATTTCATCGCACGTTGACGAAAGGCGTGCTCGCTGGCCGCCGCGTTTAACAGCGCTGCATAAATTCGAGCCTCAACATATCTCGGCAGAAGAGTTTGCAAAATTAAATCGGGATCTGGTTCAAACTCGTAATTACCGCCCGACGCAGACTTGCCGTCGCCACCAGCCACAACTTCACGTTCAAGCGGCACGAGTGGTCGGCGTACAACTTCTTGACGACCTGATGAGACATATCGTGTGTAAACAAGTTCAACGCGATCCACTTCTCCGCTCAAAAACAAATCAACAACAAATTGGCCGATTGCTTTTGCATCTTCATATTTAGGG
>WLFB01000197.1 GCA_009703975.1 Actinomycetota bacterium
GAACTTTAGCTTTGGTGATTATTTCAAATCTGAGGCGATCCCTTGGAGCTGGGAGTTAGTAACCGAGATATTTGGTTTCGATGGTAACCAACTTTGGATAACAGTGCATGAAAGCGACGACGAAGCTGAGCAGATTTGGCACGATCAAGTCGGAGTGCCGATGAATCGTATTCAACGGCTCGGTGATAAAGATAATTTTTGGCAGATGGGTGACACTGGCCCGTGTGGTCCTTGTTCTGAGATTCACATCGATCGTGGTCCGGCGTTTGGTCCTGATGGAGGGCCACTTAACGATCCAAAGGGTGATCGATTTCTAGAATTCTGGAACCTTGTATTTATGCAGTTCAATCAGGCCGCTGATGGATCGCGTACGCCATTGCCGAAACCATCGATTGATACTGGCGCAGGACTCGAAAGAATTCTCGCTCTGAAACAGGGCAAAGATTCAATCTGGGAGACCGACGTGCTGTTTCCATTGATTGAGCAAGCGCAATCTGTTACGTCTCAAAAATATATGGTCGGCGATTACCAAGATCGCGCGAGTTTTTCTTTGCGTGTGCTGGCCGAACATGCACGATCGTCGACGATGTTGGTCAATGACGGAGTGTTTCCATCTAATGAGGGTCGCGGATATGTACTTCGTCGAATTTTTCGGCGTGCTGTGCGTCATGCCTATTTGCTCGGTACCGAAAAATTAGTGATGCCGAAACTCGTCGAGACGGCGATTGAGGTAATGGGTGAGGCTCACCCAACTTTAATTACGAATAAAGATTTCATTTTGGGTGTGTTAACCAAAGAAGAAGAAAGTTTCAGACAGACACTCAAGAACGGACTAACAATTCTTGAGACCGAGTTTGAGTCAATTGATGCCGTTGCAAAAAAATCAAAAAAGGCCGCACCTCTAAGTGGCTCAAGTGCGTTCTTGTTGCACGACACTTATGGGTTTCCTCTTGAGTTAACCCAAGAGATTGCGTCAGAGCGCAATGTTGAAGTTGACGTTGCTGGCTTTGATGTTGAGATGAATGCACAAAGAACTCGCGCCAAGTCGGCACGTAAAGGCACGCAAAATGTTGATGACCAGCTGTTGGTCTATCGCGAAATCCTAGATAAAAATGGTCAGACGAATTTTGTTGGATACCTTCAAGATTCATGCGAAGCAAAAGTTTTGAGGATTATTGAAGCTGGAGAATCTGAACTCGAGATATTTCTAGATACCACGCCGTTTTATGCCGAGAGTGGTGGGCAGGTCGGAGATTGTGGAACGCTGCGCACATCAACTGGCGAAATCAAAATTACAGACACAGTTTTTGCATTACCGGGGTTGCGAAAACATGTCGGCAAATTGATTAGCGGCGAAATTCAAGTCGGGCAGGTGGTTACCGCCACTATTGATTCTGGGGCCCGTAACGCAACACGCAAAAACCACACGGCGACACACTTGTTGCACCATGCATTGCGCTCTGTGTTGGGCGATCATGTCAAGCAAGCAGGCTCGTTGGTTTCGCCACAACGATTGAGATTTGACTTTAGCCACTACGCGCAATTATCGGCGCAAGAAGTCGAGCAAATTGAACAAATCGCCAATGCTCAAGTGTTGGCGAACGCCAAAGTTGATGCTTATGAAACTTCAAAAGATGAAGCGACAGCGGCAGGAGCAATCGCGTTTTTCGGTGATAAGTATGGCGAAATTGTTCGAGTGTTAAAGGCTGGCGCATCGGTTGAACTATGTGGTGGCACACACGTTTCGGCAACCGGTGACATCGGCCTGATAAAGATCGTTCAAGAGAGTTCTATTGGGTCGAATTTACGTCGGATTGAAGCAGTGACTGGTCTTAATTCGGTGGAGTATGTTTCGACGTTGCTCAACCAAGTCAATGTTGCCAGCGAGATGTTGAGTACGAATTCTGAAGCATTGATTGAAACACTCGCCCGCAAAATTGCCGAGGTCAAAGAACTTGGTGACGAGATCAAGTCGTTGCGTTCGGCATCAGCAAGAGCTCGCGCAGGTGAAATGATTTTGAAAAACAAAAACGGTGTTGTGGTTGAACGCGTCGATGGACTCGCGCCTGCGGATCTGAGAGAGCTTGCAATTGCGGTGCGTTTGAACCCCGTGATTAGAGCAGTCGTGTTGGGTGGCATTACCCCAACTGGTGGCGTGGCACTGGTAGCGGCGACTGGGGCTGGAGTGAAAACGCCAGCAGGTGAGTTGATTGCCCAAGCGGCGAAAAAGGTTGGTGGCGGTGGCGGTGGTAAAGGTGATATCGCAACTGCAGGCGGAAAGATAGTTGAAGCGCTGGACGAAGCGTTGAAACTTTCAATGCTTGCAGCGGCTGAGATTGTCTAAACCTGCGATGCGCAGTGTCGGCGTTGATCTTGGCAGCAAACGTATTGGTATTGCTGTAAGTGACTCAAGTGGAACTATTGCCTCGCCGTTGGTGGTGATTGCGCGTGGTTCTAATCATTCGCAAGATCATAAAAAGATTCAAGAAATAATTAATGAATACGAAGCCGAATGCGTGGTCGTTGGTATGCCGCTTACATTGGCCGGAGCCATAGGCCCGGCTGCACGCTTGGCTTTAGATGAAATTAAAGAAATGACAAAATCTCTAACGGTGCCAGTGCATTCACACGATGAACGCTTGACAACCAAAACTGCTAACGAATCAATGATTGAAGCAAATATGAACGCACAGGCTCGTCGAAAAGTTGTTGACAAAATTGCAGCCGCTGTGATGTTACAAGGTTGGCTTGATCATGCAGATCGCCATAAATCATGAAGCGTAAACAAGTTGATCGCAATAACCGTGATAACAGCAATACCGAAAAATGGATTGAAGACCCGTGGGATGGCCCAGTTGCATGGCGCAACAGTGAATTCGAAACACAGCCACGCGATGGGCGACCAGATAAACGCACGGTACTGATTGCGCTTACAGTCGTAATGACGGTGTTGTTGTCAGTAGGTGCAACTGGCATGTGGTATTTGCGACAGGTGAATCCACCAGATTCAGTAACTAGTGGCAAACCTGTAGCGACCAACTTCACCGTGAATCCAGGAGATTCATTAATTTCTGTTAGCAAGCGTCTTGAGCAAGAGGGTTTCATCGCCAACGCGAGTGTGTTTCGTTGGTATGCAGATCGCAAAGGTGGGATTGATCTTCAGCCTGGCTATTTTGCGCTCGTTAAAGATGAGCACATCGGCAACATCATGAAGAAGTTGAATAAGAGTCCTTCAATTACTTTCACAAAAGTTACATTTCCTGAAGGTTTTACGATTAAGCAAATCGCTAAAAGAATCGAAGACAAAACAACTCGAATATCAGAGCAAAGTTTTTATGAAGCAATGTCGAATCCATTGTTGACATTTGAATATTTTCCGAATGATTTGGCTGCACGTGACCCTGCGCCTTATCGATTTGAAGGTCTTTTGTTTCCAGATACTTATCAAATTTCTGGTGACGAATCTGCAGCAAGTGTGGTCGACAGAATGTTGAGATTGATGGAGCGAGTCGGTAATCAAGAAGGCATTGCAGACTCACAAACCAAAGTAGGCAAGTCGCCGTATCAAGTTCTGATTATCGCTTCGATCA
>WLFB01000198.1 GCA_009703975.1 Actinomycetota bacterium
AAGGCGAGTCAGATACTCGATGCGTAGAACCAGATTGCCCGTTTCAGCGTGATCAACGGATTATTCATTTCGCATCGCGTGGCGCGATGGATATTGAAGGACTCGGCGAAAAAACAGTTTTCGCTTTATCTGATAAAAACTTTGTTACTGATATCGGTGATTTGTATTCGCTGACTATTGAAAAGTTGCTTCAGCTTGACGGTTTCGCCGAACTGAGCGCCAACAATTTGTTGACTGCGATCAATAACTCAAAGACAAGACCTCTCAACAAACTTCTCGTTGGTCTCGGCATAAAGAACTTGGGGCCTGCAGCATCCGAATCACTCGCGCGTCGGTTCGGTTCACTTGATGCAATAATCGCTGCTAAGTCCGAGCAGTTAAGTGAAATTGACGGGCTGGGTGATGTAATTGCAAACTCAATCACTAAGTGGTTCAAAGATAAGTCTCACCAAGCAATCATTCAAAAGTTCAGAAATGCGGGTGTCGAATTTGGCAATGTAATTGTCAGCACTGCGCCGCAGAATCTAGTCGGCAAAGCAATAGTCGTGACAGGTACGGTCGCAGGTTTTAGCCGCGATGGCGCTCAAGAGGCAATTACAAGTCGTGGTGGCAAGAGCCCGGGCAGTGTGAGTGCGAAAACATTCGCACTCGTAGCTGGTGATGAACCTGGTGCAAACAAACTTACAAAAGCTGAATCTTTAAACATTCCGATCATTGACGCGGCAGGTTTTCTTGTATTGCTCGAGACAGGTGAGCTTCCAGTTTAAGAATTCCTGATTTAGTTTTAATCCGTGTCAAACTTCCAGATGTATACGCGAGATTTTTCACGACCATCTTCAACTCGCCAATATCTGACTTTGCCCTCATGCTCACCTTGTGTAAAAGCTTCAATCACGGCACCAACTTGGGGCTGAAAGCTAATTATAAAATTACCCGGATCAAAAACTGCCGTGGCAGGTAGTTCAACTTGTGCACCTGGTGTTGCCATTTGGCCAGATGAAGTTAGTTCATCGAGTCTTGTCGTCGGAAGTTCAATACCGTCGATAAATAAAACAGATTCGTAACCTTCGACAAAGTCAACAATGATTTGTGATTGCCTAAGTACGCGGTCACCGTTAGCCGGAGACATCCGTTCAATTGCATCTGGCAAGCCAGATTCATCTCGACCTGTTTGCGAAACTCTAAAACCAAAAATAATCATTACCAATCCGGCGGCAACTCCGATGCTTGTAAGAAGTCGCTGAAGATTAAAGGCTTGACGTTGTTTCTTGACATTTTCTGGTGCTGAATTCATTGAGTTGAGTGTCACGTCTCTATTCTCGCCGAGAAAACTTCATAAAACATTGTTAAGCGAAAATCGGCAGTAGTTTTAAGGGCGGTGGTTTCATTAAATGCGGTAATTGGTCATGTCCTTGTCGGGCGGTACCGCATCGAGAAATTACGGAGTGAGGGTACTGCATCTGCTCCTGTATTTGAGGCGCAAGACATCCATCAACATAGAAACGTAGCCGTGCGCTTGATGACGATTAGTTCATTATTTGACAGGGAAGCGGGCATTGTTGATGAAAATTCTGCCATGGCGTCTTTTAAATCTTCGATGCAACAGCTTTTTTCAATTTCCCACCCGTCACTAGTTTCAATTGAAGATTGGGGCGATGCGGTAATTGACGATGTGAGAATTGTGTTTAACGTCACCCAGCGTTTTGGACAAGGTTCGTTACGCGAATATCTAGATCGTGGTCGACGATTGTCGCCCTCGCAGGCTCTAATGGTTGGTCTTGATGTATGTCGAGCTCTAAATCATGCTCATAAAAATGGTTTCGTGCACGGCGATGTGCGCCCAGCAAACTTGATTTTTGATGACAATGCGAGAATTCGACTAACTGGGCTTGGCGTAAAGAAGAGTTTTTCAGCAGCGAAAATGAGTATTGAGCAAGCGCGTTACGCGGCGCCCGAAATCGGGCAAGGTTCGGTTCCCGATGCACAGTCTGATGTTTATTCACTGGCAATTACTTTGATTGAAACAATGACTGGCGAAGTTCCGTTCGCTGCAGAATCGGTTGCGATCACATTGGCAAATCGAATTGACAAATTGCTACCAGTTTCAGGAGATATGGGACCACTTGCGGCGCCAATTGAACGTGCAGGTCGCCCAGTGGCTCAAGAACGTGGAACTGCTTTTGAATTTGGTCAAGCGTTAACTCAAGTCGCTTCGAAAATGCCCCGCCCTCAACCAATTGACACCATTATTTCGAAGCGCTTTGAAGATGTGATCACGCGGCCTAATCCGATTACGCCTGCAAGAAAAACACAGGAGATCAAAGTTGTTGAGTATCAGCCAAAGATTGATGACGGCATAGAAGACCGACCAGCAATTGAGTCGCCTCAAGTTCGCCGAAGGCTGACGAGACTTTGGATCGCGGTAGCAGTTGCGGCTTTCGCGACTGTCTCGGTGATTGCATTTCAAACGCTAACTAAAGCATCGTTTGATGTCCCAGAATTAAATGGTCTCGCTGAATCGCAGGCACGAAACAAAATCGCAGAGTTCGGCTGGGAGATGCTGGTTCAAGCAGAAAGAACTAACGATGTTGAGTTCGGTCATGTGATCCGCACAGAGCCCGCCACCGGGGTGAGTTTGAAAGAAGGCGAAACAATTATCCTTGTTGTTTCAGAGGGCCCACCGCTCGGAGTTCTGGTTGATGTCACAGGTCAAACAAAAGAAGTGGCGGTTGAAAAAATAGTTGCGCAAGGATTAGTGGTTTCAACGAGCGAAGACTCAAGTGAAACGACTCCAGTTGGCAGCGTGATTTCGTGGTCCGTTGCCAAACAACCGTCTTTGGTTGCTGGTGATGAAGTACTTAAAGGAACAGTAATCAACTTAACAATTTCAAATGGTCCAGCGTTGCGAGTTGTACCACTGATAGTTGGATTGACCCTTGCCGATGCGACAACTAAGGCTGCTGAACTCGGCCTAGTACTTGCGGTGACTCCAGATGCTTTCAATAATGATGTAGCGATTGGATTGATCGGTGCACAGTCGCCACCACCCGACGAAAGACTTCCACGTGGTGGCGTACTGAGTTACGCACTCTCATTAGGTCCAGATTTCGTAGAGATGCCAAACATTGTTGGGATCAATTTCAACGACGCCGAGAAACGACTGGTGGCTGCCGGTTTTGTTGTCGGAGAAGTAACAGGTCGTAAGTCGTATCGAATGAAGAGTGCTTCGGTCAAAGGTGTGGCCATAAACAATGGCGACCAAGTTCCACGCGGCTCTGTAATTGACATGGTGTTTCCTTGAAATTGGAGAAATTTGAAGCGAAGATACTTCAAACAAATAATGCGGGAGAATCTGCAAGAGATTTAACTGTTTTTGATGCTGGCGGCGTTGACGAAGTTTCAGTGGTTCCGTGGTCACTTTTGCTACGACAAAAAATTGTTCAAAGTGTTGGTGTTTCACGGCGCAAGGCGACTCTGGCGGTTTTGCTGAGTTGCGTTTTCACTGTGAGTTTTATGATCACTTTGCTGGTCGTATCACTCAAGACTGTTGCAGATGA
>WLFB01000199.1 GCA_009703975.1 Actinomycetota bacterium
GAGAGTCACTTGATCGTCAATCTTTGCCGGGCGATCTACATCAATGAGTGTTGCATGTCTTTTGCGTTCGTGTGTGACGACTTCTTCGATGTCTTCGTCTGAAGCAATTAAAGCTGGAAGCTCGACGCGCAGACCTTCGTAACCGGCAACATTCACAACTGGGCGTACTTCGCACGTGGCGTCGAATAAAACATTGCCATCCTCTTGTCCGCTTGTGAGACTGACTTCAGGCGTGGCGATAATGTCGAGATCATGCTCGCGAACTGCAAGCGCCAATGATGCTGGTATCGCATCTTCAATCGCTTGTGACCTTGCGGCTTCTTTTCCGATTTGGGCCTCAATTAATTGGCGAGGTGCTTTACCTTGACGAAATCCTGGAATTCGGATTTGAGTAGAGATTTTACGAAATGCGCCGTCTAGGTAGCGCTCAAATTCGGTCTCGTCTACTTCGATTGAAAGTTTAATTATATTGCCATCTAAGGCTTCAATTGTCGTTTTCACAGTGCCGAGCAGTGTATCTGTGGCAAACTATAACTATGGCTAATTCATCTAGTACATCTAGTTCAAATGCCCAACAGAGTTGGAAACCCCACGCTTTGGCTAACCCACATCAAAATCAACTTGACCTAAGCATGGGCGATACGGTGCGCTCGACCGTTGAACTCACCGGAGTACCCGTGGGCAGTGAGGGAAAAATTATTCTTGCCAATGGTTTTAACTGGCTGCGCTACAGAGTGCGTTTTGCCAATGGACTTGAAATAGGTGATCTCGACCAGCGCAATATTGAACCGATTGGTAAGACTGCCAAACGTTTGGCAAAATTTGCAAAACGCACAAAATAATTCATTGCGTCATCACTTCCCTGGGGTGAGAGATGGCTGGTCGCGTTTCGACGGGCCCGCTGGTACACAAATGGTTGATGTCGCTATTAATGCAATGAGCGACTGGGCAGCGCACGGTTCAAATGCAAACACAGGTGGTTTCTTTGCAGCGGCCGACGCTTGCGACGCACTTTTAGAATCAACGCGAGCAGTAGTAGGCGAATTTCTCGGAGCTGATCCCTCTGGAATTTGCCTCGGTGCAAATATGACGACAATGACCATGGCGTTTACTCGCGCAGTTGGGCGCACATTAAAACCTGGCGACACAGTGGTGGGCACACAACTCGATCACGAGGCAAACGTTTCGCCTTGGAGAATTGCTTGCGAACGATCTGGCGCGCAGCATTTACTTACGCCATTTGACGTAAAAACTGGTCGTCTTGATATGGACGCTTTTGGCAATCTCGTCACTGACCGAACCAAGTGGGTCGCCATAACTGGCGCATCAAATTTAATCGGCACAATGCCTGACCTAAACGCAGCGATCGCAATCGCTCACAAGCATGGTGCGCGAGTCTTTGTTGATGCTGTTGCGCTTGCACCGCACAAGCAAATAAACATTCGCGAACTTGGCTGTGATGTTCTCGCAACTTCTCCATATAAATGGTACGGACCACACGCTGGTGTGATGTATATCGAGCCCGAGTTGCTCAACTCATTGCCAGTTGCCAAAGTTCGTGCAGCTAGTGAGACTGGGCCAAGAAAGTTCGAGACCGGCACACCAAATTTTGAGAGTATTGCGGCAGTTCAGGCAGCCGCACGATTTTTAATCGAAGAAGATATGCAACAACTTGCCAAACATGAGAGTGCCGTCTTTGCACCACTACTCGAAGGCTTGCTTGAAACGCCTGGAGTGAATGTGTGGGGACCGCATGATTTGGCATCGCGTGCGCCAACTGTTTCCTTCACCATTGACTCAATGACACCCGATCAAGTCGCACAAGAACTGGCTGCAAAAAAGATTGCTGTCTGGTCAGGCGACTCATACGCAATGGAGATAGTTGAGCGACTTGGTCTCACAAATAGTGGTGGAGTCGTTCGGGCGGGTATCTCGAGATATATAGATGATCAAGATGTGAAACATTTATTGACGACAGTTCGCGGGCTCAGAAGTCGGTAGCATTAGTTAGTCCGGGGAGTGGCGCAGTTGGTAGCGTGCCTGGTTTGGGACCAGGAGGCCGGGGGTTCAAGTCCCCCCTCCCCGACAATTATTCTCGAAAGTTAAATTGGGATGTAATGACACCGAAACGAATTGTATTTAGTTTGTCTTTGCTGTTATTAATGACATTAACTGCTTGCGTCAGTGCAGAATCACCCCGGATAGTCAAGGGCTACAAAATTCGGCCCGATGCAAATCTGGCGGGCGCGCAATTGGATGGCGCAAAACTTTCTAATTCTTATCTATCTTGGGCAAATCTAGTTGGAGCAAACCTTGCTGGCGCAAACCTTGCTCGTGCCGATCTGTCTTTTGCAAATCTTCGAAATGCAGACTTGACGGGCGCCAATCTCACGCTTGCCAACTTACGAAACGCGAATCTGGCTGGCGCGAATCTGACGGGTGCAAAACTTTCTCGTGCGTACCTTTCGTCAGCGAATATGCCTGGTTCAGTACTGATTGGCGCGAATTTACAGGGTGCCGAATTAGACAATGCGAATCTCGCTGGCGCAAACTTCACGAAATCTATTCTGCTGAACGCAAACCTAACTCAAGCAAATCTCACAAGCGCTAATTTGTCTTTTGCGGTAATTGATTTGATTGATTTGGAAAAATCTCGATTTGATGGTGTGATATTTTCGGGCACCATACTCGATGGTGTTCAACAGCCAATTCTGCCTTAAATAATTAAACGAACCTGTTAGTTTTAAGACTTATGAATACTCAAATTACTGATGCAAAATACGTTTCTCTCGTAACCTTTCGCAGATCTGGCGATCGCGTACCAACCGCAGTATGGTTTACCAAATTTGGGGATGCCGCCAATACATATTGCGTAATCACTGAAACTAACGCGGGAAAAGTCAAACGAATTCGTCAGATTCCCAAGATTGAAATTCAAGTTTGCGACATTAAAGGCAAAGTTAACTCAAATGCCACGACTTACCCTGGTGTTGCTCGTCTAGTTACGGGCTCCGAAGCGATCGCAGTACGCAAAGCAATTGCCAAGCGCTACGGAATCACCTACAAGATATTTTCGATTTACAATACAATTGGTTCTGTATTAAAGCGCCGGAACAGCCAGCCTGAAACGAACATAATTTTCACTCTCAACGATTAAATCGACGATTAAATCGACGCAACTTCAAAAGTTTTTATCTTTCGAAAACCAGTGAGCATCTCTGGTAGCGGCTCAACTCCGATACCAAGAGAATCTGGCACGCCAATATGTCCGTTATCTAAAACAAACGGAGCCGTGATATCGCGAGAGAAGTAACGAGCCGAGGCCGAGATATCCCCTGGAAGCGTAAATCCTGGCAATGCAGCCAGAGCCAAATTTGCAGCCCGACCAATTCCCGTTTCAAGCATTCCCCCACACCAAACTGGGACTCCTCGCGACAAGCACAAGTCGTGAATCTTTTTCGCCTCGAGGTAACCACCGACTCGGCCAGGTTTTATATTGATTATTGAGCAGGCTTCAAGATCAAGCGCACCACGCGCAGTTTCAA
>WLFB01000002.1 GCA_009703975.1 Actinomycetota bacterium
AGCTCTGATTCAGATGATGGTTACAAACGATTTAGATTATGAGTCAAAGCGTCGGCGATAGCGAACGCAGTTTCGTGCGCAAACTTGTCGCAAACGAAATTAATCCGACCACAGAACTTGAAACGAGCGCGAGCTCGACGCGCAAAAATAAATCGTCGCTGACAAGCCAGACTGTGAGAATGTAGGCGAGAAACGCAAGTGACCAGCCGATTGCCACATGCTTATGGCCGTTGAGTGCGATTACTGCTTGGGCAATGGCCAAAGCCATCATGTATATACCGCTCGCAAGTGCGAGCAGGGTGATCGTTCGGCGGTCAATGCTTCCACCATAAACAAGATCAAGAACATTAGGACCAATCGCAAATGCACCGACTGCGCCAACTACTCCAACGCCAAAAACTAAAATTACTAATTGATTAAATCCGGATCGAAATTCTTTTATGTCGCCACGGGCGGCAAGTCTGGTGAGTCTCGGTAATAGTGCTGCCTGAACTGCTTGAAATAAAAATAACGGCACGCGAGTTATCAACACTGCATTACCGAAAAGCGTGACGTGCTCGGCAGGCGCAGTATCGCCAAGCAATGCCACTGTGATTGGCCCAGCGTTTACTAGAGCTGCAGCAAAGATCGAACCGCACAGCAATAGCCCTAGATTTGGCGTGATCTCAGACCAAGTCGCTGGTGGGCCGTCTTCAATTTTCAATTGACCTGAAAACAAAATTATCAAAACACCGACGAGCGGAGTGAGCACGACCACCAATGCGTAAGGGCCGAGTTGGGTTACTCCAGCAATTAACAAAATTAAACAAACTACAACGCGAACTGCTCCATCGGCACCAACAATAAACCCGTATGAATTGAACTTTCCGAGTCCAGAACACAAACCTTTGATGATGTAAAAGACACCATAGACGGCAATAGCGATTGCCAAACTGGCTGTGACGATGCCGTGACCCTCAAATAAATTGTCATTTACAAACGGTGCAAGTGCGGCAATCGCGGCGATTAATCCGACGACGATTACAGAACAAAGGATCAGAACTTTTCTTACAACTGGTCGAGCACCTTGGCCAAGTGCTCGTCGATGGGCGATAGCCCGACTGATTTCTTGTTCAACCGGCAAAAAGAAACCTGGAGCGAGCGCAAACATCACAAACCAAAGTGAAACCAACGGTTTGAAACCGTCTTGACCGAGTGCCTGCTGGCCAATTTTGAAAAATGCATAGATTGTTAACCCAGCAATTATCAAGCCTATTGAAATTGCAATTGTGCCTTCTGGCAGATCAACGCGCTTATTTTTAGTCTCGAGCGATGAACTCGAAGTACTCTCGTTTTGTAGCGTCACTAGTTAAATAAATTAATTAAAATTGTTTCGCAATTTTATCTTGCAACTTTGACATCGCTTCGCGACGACAAACTTGTGCTTTTTGAAATGTCAATATTCCGAGTCCAACGGCAATATACGTAGCGTCTTTCGTGAAGCGCAGCAAATCTTGCGCCTTGATTGGCCCTAGTCGCAACTCGTCTAAATTGATGTCTCGCACGAAGTCTCCAATCTGCGTTTAGTTTATAGAGCGAGAGGCATCAAATCGGCACAAGTAGCCGCAAGTAGTCTTATGAAGGCATGAGTCGGGTCAGGTTTGGATCAAGTAAATCAGGGGAGAATTCTGCACCGCCTGTGGTGACTGCAATGGTCGTTCATCAACCAGGGCCATGGTTTGATGAAGTGCTTCAATCACTTTCAAATCAAGACTATTCGGCATTAAGCCACGTATTTTTCTTAACTTCCCAAGTAGTTAACGCAAAGGCTGATACTGCTAAATCGCAGTTGTTGATGAAAAAGATTAAAGCTGTGTTGCCTGAATCAATTGTTCGAATTGTTGAAGGAAACCCTGGCTTCGGCGCTCTTATCAATGAAACCCAGCGCATCGTCGAAGGTGATCAAGGTTTATTTTGTGTGATGCATGACGATGTGTTGTTGCAACCATCAACAATCAGTCAGCTGGTGCACGAGATGATCGTGTCAAATGCTTCGGTTGTTGGCCCAAAACTTGTGCAATGGGATAACCCCACGATCTTGAAGTCGGTTGGTCTGTTGATTGATCGATGTGGTGAGGTTGACCCGTTGATCGAGATAAATGAGCGTGACCAAGAGCAACACGACTCGGTTAAAGATGTCTTTTTCATTAGCTCGGCGTGCATGCTTATCAGGGCTGACACATTTCGAGAATTAGATGGCTTCTGTCGAGAGATTTCGTTTTTCGGCGAAGATCTTGAGTTTTGTTGGCGCGCACACTTAAGTGGGGCAAGAGTGATCGTCGCACCTTCTGCAGTTGTGCGACATCGCGAAATGTTTACTCAGCGAGCGCCAGAACTTTCAAGAGACGCATTGAGTGCTCGTCATCGGGTACGAACAGTTACAACACTGACATGGAGACTTGAACTCCCGCTCGTGTGGCTGCAGATGCTTGTTACTTCAGTTATTGAGACCATTTTTGGAGTCTTCAGCGGCAACTTCAGGGGCTCGCTGGCTAATTTGCGCGCAACCGTTTCGGTGTTCGTTGACTTTGCATACGTCTGGAGTCGCCGCCGTGAAGTTCGAAAAGTTCGGCGAGTACCTGCGAGTGATATCAGCAAAATGCAGGTCAGGGGTTCGGCGAGAATTACAAAATTCATTCGACATCGGCGCGCTCTCGAGTCATCTTCAATTGCATCGGCGGCGAAATCGCAAAAACTCTGGCGACAAAGCTCAACAAGAGAAGCCGGATTTGCTCTGCTCGTTATATTTTCATTAATCATTATTGGTAGTCGCGGGATCATTCTCAACGGAAGCCGAACCGTCGGTGAATTTTTGCCATTTGAAGGCGGTGCGAATACCGCAGGTTCATTGATGAAAATGTTTCGTTCGGGATGGTGGTCGAGTGGTTTTGGCGAAGCAGCAGCAAACCCAACTGGCCTTGGGATACTCGCGCTTGGTGGATTTTTTGTTTTTGGAAACCTTGCATTGCTCGAAACTATGATGATCGTCGGTTCGTTGTTTGTTGGTTTCTTTGGTATGTGGCGACTATGTGGCTCGTTGTATAACACCCGCGCTCGACTTGTTGGGGCAACTGTTTATGTGTCTTTACCGATTTCTTATGACGCAATCGCACGTGGTCGTTTCTCGGCGTTGTTGATTGTTGCCGCATTGCCTTGGGTGTTTGATCTACTGCGAAGAGCAGGTGGGCTACAACCCAATGAGCGAATCGATGGTTTAACTAATTCGCTTTTGCCAAATTCAGAAAAGTCAACTGATGTCGGCATCTCGCGTTTGACTCAACTGATTAGTGCTCTTGTGTTGATCCTCGGTTTAGTAGCTGCTTTTGCACCAGCGATGTTGGTGATCACATTTATCGGAGTAATTTTGTGGTGTGTTGCATCTGTTTTTGGTGGAACATCAGTGCGCACTATCGGCACAATGTTGTCGGTTGGGATAGTCGGTGTCTTTGGTTCACTTTTTATTAATTTGCCTTGGTCAATGCATTTTGTTTCAAGTAAATGGTGGCAGTTGCTAACGAGCGATCAATCAATAGGCGATCGAAACTTGGGGCTAGTTGCTTTAGCCGGTTTAGATTTTGGAAACATAACTGGCGGCACATTGGTACTTGCGTCATATTTTTGTGTCGCATGTTCGCTTTTGGTTGCCAATAGTTGGCGTTTTGTTTGGGCTTTGCGCTCGTCGTTTCTAGTTGTAGGCGGGCTGCTTTTGGCAGTATTGGATGATCAAGGCTTATTGCCGTTTCAGATGCCAGAGCCAGTAATTATTTTGTCACTTGTTGCTTGCGGTTTGGCTCTGGCAAGCGCAACTTGTGCGAGTGTATTTTCTGAAACGTCTGCAAAGAAAACTTCTGACTGGCGACGGTCAGTTGGTTTGTTGGTTCCTGTTGCGATGTCGGTAGCGATTTTGCCGACTCTTTTAAGCGTGGTTGACGGCAGATGGCACCAACCAGAGGCAACTGTGTCGCAACTTTTTGCGCAGATGCCCGATAATCCTGCAGACGGAAACTATCGAACTTTATTTGTTGGTGATAATGAATTACTTCCAATATCGACAAATGCAGTTACGAACAAAGTCTCATATGGGGTATCTGATGACGGACCAGTAAATATAGTTTCGCATTGGGCGCCGCAACGCACGGCGATGAATGCACTTGCGGATCACGCACTGACTGCTTTGGTTAATCGACAAACTGTTCGGATTGGACGTTTGATGTCTCCGCTGGCAATTCGATACATCGTGGTGCCACTTGGTGATCAGCCGAGCCAGTCATCGCGCTTATTGATTGATTCACTTTCTAATCAAATTGATTTGCGTCGTTTGTACTTCGCTCAGGACCTAGTGATTTTTGAGAACTCGGCTTGGTTGCCGATAGTTAGTTTGCTTGACGAAGAATCTGCAGTAGCAAGCGAAAAGGTAGGCGAATCAGCGCTGATCGTTCGCGAACTTCGCTCGATGCGCCCAATGTTTGTAGATGATCAGAGCGTCTCAAATAAAACTGTGTCTGACTCATTTGACGGCGGAACGGTGCACCTCGCAGTGCCATTTAACAAGAACTGGCAACTTACTGTTGATAGCGCACGGCTAAGTCCGCGAGTTGCGTTTGGAGCATCGACAGCATTTGATGCGCCGATTAAAGGCGTTGCAAAGTTGAGCTTTCGAACCTCGAAACTTAGAGATCTCTATTTATTAGTGCAAGCTTTTATCTGGTTTGGCTTATTGATTCTGGCTGCAAATTTCTCTCGGTTTCGCCGGCAAGTGCGTTCGGTAACCGGCGAAAGTGTCAGATTAGTTGCTGATGATTCACAAAAAATATTAAAACTTGATCGACTTCCAAAATGAATTCAACAAATATGTTTAAGAAAATTCGAAAACCATTGGTCGTTCTATTGCTCATGGCTAGTGTCGCCGCGACAGTCTTTATCGGCAAGGTTTACTCACCTGATATCGCAAGCGTGCCCATCACTGAATTAGAAAATAAGTTTTTAATGCCAAGCGTTGTTGGTAATTCACTATCCTCGACTTGGTTTTGTCCAGGTGTGCCAGCCCGCGATGTAAAAGTAAAAAGCGAAATCGTGATCGCCAACCCAACTCAAACGCCGATAACTGGCACAATTACTTTGCTTTCAAGCGAAGAGCCAGCAACTTCTTCGACATTGATCGTCGCCCCGTTCTCTCGTGGTGTCTTTGATGCAACTGGTGGACACAAGAGTCAGTTCATTAGCGCGATCATTGAACTCGATAGCGGGCAAGCCAGTGTTGAGCAGCGAATCATCCACCTTGCTGGCGACTCGGTTGCATTGTGCGCCAATGAAACTTCAGATCGTTGGTTTTTCGCTGATGGTTTCACTGGGGCGGAAAGCGAATTCGACATCTTGCTTACGAATCCGTTTCCTGATTCGACCGTTGTTGATTTGACTTTTGTTACCACAGATGGAAAACGCCAACCAGCACTTCTTAAAGGCATTGTCTTGCGAGGACAAAGCGTCACCGGAATCTCAATGGGTGAACAAGGCGCGCGAAATGAATCTGTGTTGGCTGTGAGCGTGCGCGCAACGTCAGGTCGTTTCGTTGCAGGAAAGTTGCAACACTTTTTAGGTCGTGGTCGGCTTGGTTTTACCTCTGCACTAGGTGCACCGACTACAAGTCGCCAGTGGTGGTTTGCTTCTGGAGAAAAAGGCGCTGGGGTAGATGAAGAATTAGTTGTGTTTAATCCAACAGAGATAGATCAATCAGTAAGCATCGCATTTTTGACAGGCTCGGCTGAAGCACTTCTGCGTGAACCACTCATCTTGACTGTGCCTGCCGGGCGAGTGACGACTCTGTCAACTTCTAGTTTGCCTGCGATCACCAACGGCCGTTATGGCATTCTCGTTTCAAGCGTTACTGGTGACTTCATTAGCTCAAATGATGAAACCGCTACTGAATTTGTCGTGGTCGAACAAATAGTTAGTCGTACTAGTGAAAACAAAACGGGGACATCAGTAATTTTAGGTGCACCCTCAGGTTCACCTTCACGCGTTTGGACATCGCCTAGCGGCTTGACAGTGGGCGAAGTTGGTTCGATAGTTGTCGCAAATACGACTTCGCTCGACACAACAGTTCGAGTCTCTACTATCGGACCTGCAGGTGCAGCACCGATTGTCGGGCTTGAGCAAGTTGTGCTCAAAGCAGCATCCGTAATTTCAATAGCGATTCCGCCGTCTATTGCCCAGTTGCAAATTTTGATTGAGTCTGAAACCGAAGTAGTTGTTCAACGCGAGTTCTCGCGAGGACATCAGCTTTATGGATTAAGCGGAGTTCTTGCGCTGCCTTATCGTTCGCAACAAGTTGCAACGAGTAAATAATGCAAAAAATCATTGCCTCATTAATTTTGATATTCGCAGCGTCACTAAGTTTCTTTGTCCGAAGGCGCAAGCCAGATGCTCCGTCGCAAACTTCGCACACTGTGCCGCAACAACTTAGTCGAGAAGACTTTTTATCAGCAGATAAACCGTGGTTACTTGCCGTATTTACTTCATCAACATGTGATGCATGTCAAGATGTTGCAACCAAAGCAAAAGTTCTCGCGAGTCAAGATGTCGCCGTTCAAATAATTGACTTTCAAGAAATGTCAGACTTGCATGAGCGGTATTCAATTGATGCAGTACCGACAACAGTTATCGCCGACAATCGCGGAGTAGTGCATTATGGGGTACTCGGGCCCGTGACCGCAACAGATTTATGGGCAGCGATGGCTCGTTGTCGTGACCCAAAAAGTTCAACAGAACTTTGCTGACTAATTAAAAATAGTTTTTAAGTTAGTTCTGTTCTGGTTTTTCGCTTGACTTGATTGCTCCTGGCGATGGCTCAACTATTTGTGGTCGGCCCAAGCCCTGCTGCACAAGTTTTGCAACTGCTGCTCCGTCGATTGTTTCTTGTTCAAGCAGCGCTTGTGCAACAAGGTCTAACCCAGAGCGGTTTTTTTCAATCAGAACTTTTGCCCGATTTTCTTGTTCACGCAGAATCAGACCGATTTCAGAATCGATCATTCGTGCAGTTTCGTCTGAGTACTCGCGACCGCTAGTCATCAGATCTTCACCAAGAAACACTTGTTGCTGACCACTCCACGCCATTGGACCAACCGCATCGCTCATTCCCCATTCGCGAACCATGCGGCGCGCGATTGAAGTTGCTTGTTCAAGATCGTTGGCGGCCCCGCTATTGAGATGACCAAACACGATCATTTCTGCAACACGACCGCCCATTGCTTTGCAAATCATGTCTTGAAAGTATTCGCGCGAATACGTGTGGCGTTCTTCTGGAAGTGTCCAGGTGATTCCGAGGGCCATTCCACGAGGCAAAATTGTTACTTTATGTAGTGGATCGCTATTCGGCAAAACGGTTGCCAACACGGCATGCCCACCTTCGTGATAAGCCGTTGCGCGCTTTTCTTCGGCATTGAGAATCAGACTCTCTCGTCGAGCACCCATGATCACGCGATCTCGAGCATTTTCGAAATCGATGTGCTCAATTATTTTTGAACCGCGTCGCACAGCAAGCAGCGCCGCTTCATTAATTAGGTTTGCAAGATCTGCGCCGCTCATGCCGGGTGTTGCCTTGGCCATCGTTTCAAGAACGACATCAGAACCCATCCGTTTGCCTTTTGAATGAACATTGAGAATCGCTAAACGCTCTTCGTATTCAGGCAATGGCATTGTTACCTGGCGGTCAAATCGACCAGGGCGAAGTAGTGCCGCATCTAAAATGTCAGGACGGTTAGTTGCCGCCATCACGATTACACCTTCGGTTGTTTCAAAACCATCCATCTCGGCAAGCAACTGATTTAGCGTTTGTTCGCGCTCGTCATGACCGCCACCAAGACCTGCACCACGCTTGCGACCGATTGAATCGATCTCGTCAACGAAAATAATTGCTCGTCCCATTTTTCGTGCTTGTTGAAAAAGGTCGCGCACGCGGCTTGCGCCAACGCCAACGAACATCTCCATAAAGTCAGAACCCGTGACAGACAAAAAGCCAACACCGGCCTCACCAGCAACTGCTCGGGCAAACAAAGTTTTACCGGTGCCTGGAGGGCCAACTAACAGCACGCCCTTTGGCACTCGTGCGCCGATTTCTTTGAAGCTCTCAGGCATCTTTAAGAAATCGACAACTTCTTTAATCTCTTGCTTCACGCCGTCATACCCAGCAACGTCAGCAAAAGTTGTCGCTGGCTTATCTGCGTTGTAATTTTTTGCGCGACTGCGACCGATTGACATGATGCTGCCTGCTTGGCCCATTGCACGTCGTTGCATCCAGAAGAAAAAGCCCATGATCAGGATGAATGGCAGTAATAGCGGAATCAAATTCGTGAAAAAGTTGCCCTGCGGAGTTGAGTAGTCGTAATCGACACCCTTTTCTTTTAACAAAGTTTCGTCGCTGGCTGAAAGGGCGACCGCACCTGTCGTTGTGAATTCGCCCCCGTCTTTGAGCTTTCCACTGATCACGTTTGAAAGATTGTTGATCTCAATACTTGAAACTTGGTTTTCTTTGACTCGAACTAAGAACTCGGTGTAACTGAGCTTGACTGCTTGCGAAGCTGGCCAAATTCGAGGACCTGCGATAAGTAGAACAACAACGGCGACTATCGCCCATGTCGCCCAGCGTGGCATACCCGACTTCTCACCATCTTTTTTCGGACCGGTCGAGTTGGGCGTTTTGTTGTTTGAATTTTTGCCCGAGCCAAAGTCGACGAACGAACCGAATTTGTTTTTAGATTTTTTCTGAGATGGATTTGGACGCTTTGAAGAAGAGGGCTTTGCTGGTGGTGGTGGCGGGGGAAGTTTGGTCACGGAAGTAATGATACGACCAGCCTGTATCACCGAGCACAGCCAAGTCTCTAACCGACCGTTAGTTTCGTGCTGTGTTTCGTGCTGTGTTTCGCAGTGTGTCGGAAAACTTGCTGTCGTTAGGTAATCCACCGTGACTGCACGTCAATGAATTACCTTATATATATGGCTCGACGATGTTCTCGTTCTACTTGTAACGAAGTCGCGACGATTACTTTGACTTATCAATACAGTCGTGCCTTGATTTGGGTGGATGATTTAACGCAGGATCGTGACCCGCATGCCTACGACTTGTGCGAGCGACACGGCACACGAATCAGCGCACCGTCTGGTTGGCGTCTTGAAGATCGTCGAAGTCGCTTTCAAGTTGCGACACCAAACCGCCTAGCGGGATGAGTCAGTCTCCATGGGCTCCGCCCTATGGGCAAGAGCCGTTGAGTGGACACGATCAACAAAGCAAGCTAGTCACGAAAAAGTACTCGGTCCGTGCAATTCTTGGCATCTGGACAGCAAGTTATGCAATTGCAATTCTGTTGACAACTCTTGCATTGGCGTCGTCTGGCAACCTTGCTGACAAAGTTGGTGACAAAATTGCTGAACCGAATTGGCTTGTGGGTGTCTCTGCAGTTTTCTTGTGGGGGTCGTTTACTATCGCTTTGAGTATTGCCTCTCGACGCCTTGGTAGTGACAATTTTGTCAAAGATTATTTCTTGAGCTTTCGATTAATTGATTTATTGGGAATTCCAATAGGTGTGTTAAGTCAAGTAGTTCTCGTCGGACTAGTGACCTGGCCATTTCGTGTTTTGTTTCCAGAAAAATTTGATCCAGAAAATGTTGAGAAGCGAGCCCGTGATCTTTTTGATAATGCCCAGGGCATCTGGCTAGTCGTTCTTGTAATTGTCGTCGTATTTGGCGCACCAATCATCGAAGAATTGGTATATCGAGGATTAATCCAAGGACATTTGCGTGGGTCGATCAATGAAATCGCGGCGCTTTTTATAACTGCGGTTTGGTTTGCTGGTATTCATTTGCAAATTGTCGAGTTTCCGGGCTTACTGGCATTTGCAATTGTGCTCGGCAGTTGTTTTCATTTTACAAAAAGGCTAGGTATGTCAGTTGTTGCGCACGTTGCGTTTAATGCAACAGGGTTGATCCTCGTCGCATTGCTTTAAAAACTAGTGCTATAAAACTAGCGCTCTAAAAGAAATAGTAGAGTTTTCAAGTAATGAAGATTAAGAGCGTCGCTAATTGGAGCCCTCAGCAGGTTATTTCGGCGTTAATTGTCGGTGGGTCGACCTTGATGCTGTTCTTGACATTGCAGCCAGAATTAATTTTTTCAAACAACACACCAACGGGCGGCGACATGGGCGCCCATGTTTATGGTCCCGCATTTTTGCGAGATTTCATGTTGCCGCACTTTCGTCTAAATGGATGGAGTAACGACTGGTACGCGGGCTTTCCGATGTATCGGTTCTACATGTTGATTCCGGCTTTATTGGTACTTGTTATTGATCTAATCGCACCTTATGGAATAGCTCTGAAAATTATTGCGGTAATCGGCATTTTGACATTGCCCGTCTGCACATGGCTATTTGGAAAGTTTTCTCGATTGCTATTTCCAATCCCAGAGATTCTGACTTTGGCTTCGGTTGTTTTCTTGTATGACGAAAGTTTTACGATCTACGGCGGGAACATTGCGTCAACAATGGCTGGCGAATTTTCTTTCTCGATATCGCTATCGCTCGCAGTGCTGACATTTGGATTGTTTATTCGAACACTCAACGAAGGTCGAGGTCACATGATCACGGCTTGCGTGCTGGCGTTGAGCGCACTTTCTCACGGAATCGTTTTGCTTTTTGTTTTTGGTGGCGTCGCACTGATTGCAATTTTATGGCAGGCGTTAAATACTGGTCGCCGAATTTTGAATTCGGCAAGTTTGATTATTGGTACGGCAATTTTGCTGTCTGCGTTTTGGGTAGTCCCATTTTTGACGAGTCATGCATTTATGACTGATATGAAATACGAACCTCGTCCGAGTGGCACAGCCGACTCGTTTTGGAAGATGTTTTTCCCATTGCCGCTTTACTGGAATATTTTTATCACACTGTTTGCAATCATCGGATTCATCGCTTGCATTTTGCGACGCAATCGAGTTGGCATTTGGATAGGTGTTTATTGCGTAGCACTCGTAGTCGGTGTTTTTGTAAGTCGTGGCGGTCTACCAATAATCGGAATGTTATGGAACCCAAGACTGTTGCCGTTTCTTTTTTTGCTTCGCTACATGCTGATGATGATCGGACTGTATGAACTCGTCGTCGGTCTATGGCGTGTCTTTGGGCTTCTGCGAGTTGCCAAAAATGCACTCGCTCAAGAAAGTTATGAATCATTGAAGCCAGTTGTCTCGTTGCGAAATACTGCTCAGTTCAATTTATGGTGGGCAACCGCAATGGCGATATTCGTGGTCGGCGTAATTGGTTTTCGATTTCAAGAACTTCCGTTCGGAAAACTTGTTTCAGATTCTGCTGGGGCAATGCAATACAAGTGGGGACCGATATCAACTAAAGCGTCAAACGACGGATTTGTCGACGGGTGGGCACGATGGAACTTCACTGGCTACGAAGGCAAGAGTGCCTACGCCGAATATCACGACCTCGTTGAAACGATGAAGTCACTAGGCAACGACACCGCGCACGGTTGTGGTCGCGCACTTTGGGAGAGCAGTGGAGAATTAAATAAATACGGCACGACGATGTCATTAATGTTGTTGCCGCACTGGACAAAAGGTTGCATCGGCTCGATGGAAGGTTTGAATTTCGAAGCGTCAGGCACGACCCCATATCACTTCATTACTTCGGCAGCGATGTCAAAGCAAAGCAGCAACCCTGTTCGCGAGCTGCGTTACGACAATAATGACGCTGGTCTCGGTGTTCGATATATGCAAGAACTTGGTGTCAAGTATTTTTTGGCATTTACTAAAGAAGCGATTGCTCAAGCCAACTTGCAAGCAGCACTTGTTGAAGTGAAACGAAGTGGACCGTGGGTTATCTATCAAGTTGGCAATAGCGAATTGGTTGTGCCACTCAAAGCGCAACCAGTGATCGTCAATAGTCGCACTGGTGATGCAAAAGAACGTTGGTTAGAAATTGGAACAAGTTGGTTTCAGCATCCTGAAGATTGGTCAGCGGTGCCAGTCGAAAAAGGACTAGACACTTGGCAACAAGTTGATGTGGCGGTAGATCTGAGTCGTCGTGACGGCGAGCCGGGTTTATCAAGTCGACGAGTAGATATTGTCACCCCGACTCAAGCAATAAACATTGTCGAGACAAAACCAACAAAAGTTACAAACCTTGTTCTTGAAGATTCGGCGATTTCATTTAGCGTTGACCAGATCGGTCAACCAATTCTTGTGCGGATGAGTTACTTTCCGAATTGGAAAGTTTCCGGTGCAAAAGGACCATTTCGTGTTGCACCCAACATGATGGTTGTAGTGCCAACGAAGTTAGATGTTCGTTTGCATTATGGCTATACGAAGTTGGATATTTTTGCCTACGTATTAACGGCAATCGGTATCGCAGTTATGTTCATGCGATGGAGACGTCGATTTAACGCACGAATTATTGAGGCTGCAATCAACTAGCATTTCAAGTCGTGTCAAACTTAGAAGCAATCGTCAAGGCTTATGACATTCGGGGCACCGTGCCTGATCAGCTAGATGTAACTTTGACTCACGCGCTTGGGGTGGCGTTTGCAAAATTTTCTGAGGCGAAGATGATCGTCGTCGCACACGACATGCGTCCGAGTGGCCCAGACCTAGTTGAGGCATTTCAGAGAGGGTTAACTGAGCAAGGTGTTGATGTAATTAATCTTGGTCTGGCAAGTACTGACTTGCTTTATTTCGCATCAGGAGTTCTTGACGCACCTGGCGCGATGTTTACCGCATCACATAATCCGGCACAATATAACGGCATCAAGTGTTGCCTTTCGGGTGCGCGATCTATTGGTATCGATAATGGATTGCGTGAAATGAAGGCGATCGCTCAGGACGTTTTAGATGGCAAAGGACCGGCAGTCGCAAAAAAACTGGGTGAAGTGTCTCATAAAAATATGCTTGCAGAATTTGTTGATCATGTCGTGAGTTTCATTGACACGAAGTCACTTCGCAAATTAAAGATCGTCGCTGACACCGCTAATGGAATGGGTGGACTTGTTGCCCCGGCAGTGTTTGATCGCCTCAGCGAATTTGAACTTGAAGTGATGTACGGCGAACTCGACGGCACATTTCCTAATCATCCTGCCGACCCAATTCAGCCAGCCAACCAGCGTGACCTTCAGGCGCGTGTGATCTCAGGCAAGTTTGATGTGGGTTTGGCATTTGACGGCGATGCCGACCGCGTTTTTTTGGTCGATGAATTAGGTAACAGTGTCTCGGGCAGTACTACCACAGCGTTGTTGGCTTCGGTTTTTTTGCGTGAAAACCCAAACGCAACAATTCTGTACAACCTAATTTGTTCACGAATCGTGCCTGAGACGATTACCGAAATGGGTGGCAAACCGATTCGAACCAAAAATGGCCATAGTTATATGAAACAAGTGATGGCTCAAACGGGCGCGGTTTTTGCAGGCGAACATTCGGGTCATTATTACTTTGCTGATAACTTCCGAGCAGACAGCGGTCTGATTGCGACAATGGTTGTACTTGGTGAAATGAGTCGAACAGGTAAAACGTTGTCTGAGTTGCGAGCACCATTCGAGAAGTATGCGGGTAGTGGCGAAATCAATACGCAAGTCAAAGACATTGCGGTAGTTATAGAACGCGTGACCAAGCAATTCGCGTCTTATCCACAAGATCATCTCGATGGGCTGACGGTTGATTGCGGATCATGGTGGTTTAATGTGCGGCCTTCAAACACAGAGCCGTTGTTGCGATTGAATCTTGAGGCTGCGACCCGTGAAGAGTGTGACGAACATGTCGCCGAGTTATTGATGTTGATCACGGCATAAGTGCCGTAAGTGTTATTGTCTTAGCCGTGAGTATCAGTGAATTTTCGTTGAATCCTCGGTTGCTTGAGATTCTGGCGTGTCCGAAAGATAAAGGAAGTTTGATCTATTACGAGGATGAACAGTGTCTCTATAATCCGCGCTTGCAGATGCGTTACGAAATTGTTAAAGGCATTCCGGTAATGCTGATTGATCGAGCAAAAACTGTGAATCAACTTGAGCATGAGCGACTCGCAGACAAGGCTAAGCAACTTGGTCTTAAGCCAACTTTCTAATCAATAGAAGTTAAAACAACAATAACTAATTACATAACAAAACAAAACAAAAATAAAACAAAATAAACTGGAGTAAAAATGTCATCGTCAAGTTTTGCTGAACGAAAAGATTACCGCGTTGCCGACTTATCAATGGCGCCGTTTGGACGCAAAGAAATTCATCTCGCTGAGCACGAAATGCCTGGCTTGCGCGCATTGCGCAAAGAATTTGGTGTTTCAAAGCCGCTCAAGGGCGCGCGCATTTCTGGCTCGTTGCACATGACGATTCAAACTGCTGTTTTGATCGAAACGCTTGTTCATCTCGGCGCAGAAGTGCGTTGGGCAAGTTGCAATATTTTTTCTACACAAGATCATGCGGCTGCGGCAGTCGTAGTTGGCCCAAATGGAACCGCGGAAAACCCACAAGGCGTGCCGGTGTACGCATGGAAGGGCGAGACCCTTGAAGAATATTGGTGGGCGACTGATCAGATGATGACATGGCCTGACGGTGATGGCCCGAACATGATTCTTGATGATGGTGGGGATGCAACGATGTTGCTGCACAAGGGTGTTGAATACGAAAAGGCGGGAGCGGTTCCTGATCCAACGACGGCGTCTAATCCTGAACTTGCAATCGTTCTTGGTTTGTTACAACGTGGTTTAAAAACCAGCCCATCGCGTTGGACGAAGATGTCGAAACTGATCAAAGGTGTTACCGAAGAGACAACGACCGGTGTTAAGCGTCTTTACAAAATGGCGCAAGATAACGAACTTTTGTTTCCGGCGATCAATGTCAATGACAGCGTCACGAAAAGTAAGTTTGACAATCTTTATGGTTGCCGACACTCATTGATTGACGCACTTAATCGCGCGACCGACGTAATGATCGCCGGCAAGATGGCTGTTGTTTGTGGATACGGCGACGTCGGTAAAGGCTGTGCGCAAAGCCTTCGTGGTCAAGGTGCACGAGTTGTAGTTACTGAGATTGATCCGATTAATGCGTTGCAGGCGGCGATGGAGGGCTACATAGTTAACACTCTTGAAAATGTTGTTGGTGTTGCCGATATTTTTGTGACAGCTACTGGCAACGAAGCAATCGTTACCGCAGAGCACATGGCAAAAATGAAGCACAATGCGATCGTTTGCAATATCGGTCACTTTGATAACGAAATTGATATGGCGGGTTTGTCACGCAGTGGCGCAACTCGCGACGAGCTAAAAACTGGAACAGATCTTTGGACATTCGCCGATGGTCACGCCGTTATAGTTCTTGCCGAAGGACGACTTGTAAACCTTGGCTGCGCAACTGGTCACCCGAGTTTTGTGATGAGTTGTTCGTTTACCAATCAAGTTATTGCACAGATTGAGTTGTTTAACAACACTAAGAATTACCCGCTGGGTGTTTATGTGTTGCCAAAACATCTTGACGAGAAAGTTGCCGCGTTGCACTTAGATGCACTGGGTGCAATCTTGACAAAACTTTCAGACGAGCAGTCTGAATATCTTGGCATTGAGCCAAGTGGTCCGTTTAAAGCAGAGCGTTACCGCTATTAAATAGTATTTTTTCTTACCGCTAAGCGTGGTAAGAAAAAATGCACTAGTGGCCCTACGCCAAATGCAAATGCGAAAGTTGCAACACCAACTTGACCACCCAATAGCCAGCCGGTAACCAGCACGATAACTTCGACGGCTGTTCGACCTTTGCGAATTGGAATACCACGCTTTGCCAGCCCAGTCATTAAACCGTCGCGTGGTCCTGGCCCAAGTGCGCTACCGATGTAAAGGCCTGATCCAATTGCGACAACAACGATTCCAGATAATGCCATCAGAATTCGAATCAAGATATTTGACGGTTCAGGAATTATCCCCAATGCGATATCGGCGACTAATCCAATTTCAAGTGCATTAAGAATTGTGCCAAGACCGGGTTTTTGCTTTAGTGGAATCCAAAGTAACAGCAACGAAAAACCGGTGAGCACGATGATTTTGCCAATTGAGATGCCAGTTTGATTGGCAATGCCTTGATGAAACACATCCCATGGTGGTGCACCAATATTGGCGTTCATCTGCATTGAGATGCCAACGCTAAATAGCGACAGGCCGATTACACAACGAACCAGTCGACGCCCAAGCCGATCGCGAAACTCAAGAGACTCTAAACCTTGCACCGTTGCAGGCTAGTCGCTTTTTGGCGCGCGACACCCTGCGGGCATAATTTGACTTTATGGCGATGGCTACGACTTCAAGAAACAGCTTCAAAGATTTTGCAGGCAGAGTTTTTGGTACGACGTGTCCTGGGTGCCTAAAAGTTTCTTCATCAGTTTGCAAAAATTGCGTAGAACAAATCTCGCAAATTGAGAGTTCGGTGAGTTCGCCAAAGTTTCACGGTGTTTATAAGGACGTTAGCAATGAAGCTTGCTCTAATGTAGGCCCGAAAGTTATAGTCGCATTCGGCTACAGCAAAATTGTTCGCCAGATGATACTGAGCATGAAGTATCGCAACATGAGATCGTCGGTTGCTGTGCTTGGCGCAGCACTCGCTGAGCGAATAACTCAAGAGGCAGCTATCTCAGATCAAAAAATTGATTTGATTTCTTGGGCACCTACAACTGCCCGCCGAAAGTTAGAGCGCGGTCACGACCACGCTGAAATCCTTGCGCACTTTGTCGCCAAAGAGTTAAAGGTTCAATGTCGAGGGGTATTACGCCGTCTGACTGATCTACCGCAGACTGGTCGAACCCGACAGCAGCGACTAGTTGGGCCCCGGTTTGTGTCTCGTCCTTTAAATAACAAATGTGTTGTTGTGATTGACGATGTTGTTACAACAGGCACTACTCTCAAGCGTGCATCTCAAGCGCTTTACGAAGGTGGGGCTGAACTGGTTATCTGCGCTGCGGTAGCATCTACTGTCTTATGGCAATCCTCGATCGAATCCTGCGAGCCGGCGAAGGCAAGAAGGTTAAGGCCCTAGCCGATATCTTGCCTGATATCAATGCCTTGGCGGCACAAATGTCGGCAATGAGCGAAGCAGAATTGCGAGGCAAGACGGGTGAGTTCAAATCTCGGCTTGACCGAGGTGAAACGCTTGAAGATTTGCTGATTGAGTCTTTTGCTGTGGTTCGCGAGGCTTCAACTCGCGTTATTGGGCAGCGACATTACGACGTGCAACTTATGGGTGGTGCAGCATTGCATGCTGGCTGGGTTGCAGAAATGAAAACGGGTGAAGGTAAAACTCTTGTTTCGACTCTGCCGGCATATCTAAATGGACTCTCGGGTAAGGGTGTTCATCAAATTACAACGAACGATTATCTGGCTCAACGAGATGCCGAATGGATGGGACAAATACACCGTTGGCTTGGTTTGTCAGTTGGTCTTGTCATCTCTGGAAGACGATCAAGTTCGACCGAGAAGCGAGCAGATTATGCGGCGGATATAACTTTCGGCACAAACAACGAATTTGGTTTTGACTATTTGCGTGACAATATGGCTGGCACTCTCGATGAAAAAGTTCAACGAGGATTTAGTTTTGCAATCGTCGACGAAGTCGATTCGATCCTCATTGATGAAGCCCGTACACCGCTAATTATTTCTGGTCGTGTTGCCGACGCGGCGAAGTTGTATTACCGATTTGCATCTATTGTGCGCACGATGGTTCGTGATGTTGATTACGACGTTGAAGAGGACAAACGAATTGTTGTGCCAACCGAGACCGGCATCGAAAAGGTTGAGAAGCAACTTGGCATCGACAATCTTTACGACGAAGTGCAGCAAAACTTTGTGCATCAGTTACAGGTTGCTCTAAAAGCATCAGTGCTTTATCATCGCGACAAGGATTACATCATTCAAGATGGCGAAGTCAAAATAGTTGATGAGTTCACTGGTCGAATTCTTGAAGGTCGTCGGTGGAGTGAAGGTATACACCAGGCAGTTGAAGCCAAAGAAGGCGTGCAGATAAAAGAAGAGAATCAAACTTTGGCGACGATCACCTTGCAAAATTATTTCAGAATGTATGAAAAACTTTCGGGAATGACGGGAACCGCACAAACTGAAGCTGCCGAGTTGATGAACACTTACAACCTGCAAGTTGTGCCGATTCCAACGAATCGTGAAATGGTTCGAGTTGACCAAGCAGATTTGATTTTTAAAACTGAAGCCGCGAAATTCGATGCTGTTGTTAGAGACCTTGAAGAGCGTCACGCCAAAGGTCAACCAGTTCTAGTCGGCACAATCAGTGTTGAAAAGAGTGAGCAGTTGTCAAAAAAGCTGCAACAGCGTGGTATTCCTCACGAAGTTTTGAACGCCAAACAACACACTCGTGAAGCGATGGTTGTAACTCAAGCTGGTCGACTTGGTGCGATCACTGTGGCGACGAACATGGCAGGTCGTGGTGTTGATATTTTGCTCGGTGGAAACCCCGATGGACTTGCACGGCAAGATGTTCTTAAAGAGGGGCACAGCCCAGAAACTTTGCTCGACGAGTTCGCTTTGCCAGTTGCACTCGAAATGATGCCGCCAGATTTTATAACCGCTCGCGATAAAGCTCAGCAGCGATATCACGAGTTGCTTGAAAAATATATCGAGAAGTGCAAAGTTGAAGGCGATCAGGTTCGCGCACTTGGTGGATTGTATGTACTTGGCACTGAGCGCCATGAAAGTCGTCGAATCGATAATCAATTACGTGGTCGTTCTGGCCGTCAAGGTGATCTTGGCGAGAGTCGTTTTTATTTGAGTCTTGATGATGAGTTGATGCGGCTATTCGCAACCGGTGCGTTGTCTTGGGTTATGGGTCGGGCTTTACCTGATGACGAAGCAATTGAAGCGAAAATGGTAACGAAGGCTATTGAGCGTGCTCAATCAACTGTTGAGCAACGAAACGGCGAAGTTCGAAAAAATGTTTTGAAGTATGTCGAAGTAATGAATGAACAGCGCAAAGTTATTTATCAACGCCGAGATCAGATTTTGCAGGGGCTTGACCTCAAAGCCGCTGCGATGGAGTATTTGGCCGAGGCCGTTGATGCACTGATTGAGGCGCATTGCGTCGCCGAAGTCGATGACGAATGGGATGTAAGTGGCCTGGCTCTTGAACTCGCGACTTTCTGGCCAACGAAAATTGCTGCGGCGAATCTCGCAAGTTGTGACTCGACAGATGAGATGTACGACCTTGTGATGGCAGATGCAAGTGGTTTCTATGCACTTCGCGAGATTGAAATGGGCGACACAGTGATGCGAGAAGTTGAGCGTCAAGTCATGCTTCGAATCATCGATCAACGTTGGCGAGAGCATCTAGAAGAGATGGATTACCTACAAGAGGGCATCAACTTACGTGCGGTTGGCCA